>NZ_JBMQQZ010000015.1:0-212388 GCF_057362025.1 Bordetella sp.
CGAGCGTGAACAGCTTCTTCGGCATCACCACGATGATCATCTCGATCCCGACGGGCGCCAAGGTGTTCAACTGGCTGTTCACCATGTATCGCGGCCGCATCCGCTTCGAGGTGCCGATGCTGTGGACCGTGGGTTTCATGGTGACCTTCGTGATCGGTGGCATGACCGGCGTGATGCTGGCGGTTCCGCCCGCCGATTTCGTGCTGCACAACAGCCTGTTCCTGATCGCGCACTTCCACAACGTCATCATCGGCGGCGTGGTGTTCGGCATGTTCGCCGGCATCAACTACTGGTTCCCCAAGGCCTTCGGCTTCAAGCTGGACGAATTCTGGGGCAAGTGCTCGTTCTGGTTCTGGCTGGTGGGCTTCTGGGTCGCCTTCATGCCGCTGTACGTCCTGGGCCTGATGGGCGTGACGCGCCGCATGAACCACTTCGACGATCCGTCGCTGCAGATCTGGTTCGTCATCGCCGCCTTCGGCGCCCTCCTGATCGCCTTCGGTATCGCCAGCTTCCTGATCCAGATCTACGTCAGCATCCGCCGCCGCGAACAGCTGCGCGATGTGACGGGCGATCCCTGGAACGGCCGCACGCTGGAATGGTCCACGTCGTCGCCCCCGCCCGCCTATAACTTCGCCTTCACCCCGCAGATCCACGAGGGCGACGCGTGGTGGCAGATGAAGCAGCGCGGCGCCCAGCGGCCGACGGAAGGGTTCATCCCCATCCACATGCCCAAGAATACGGCCGCGGGCATCATCCTGGCCGGCCTGAGCACCGTTTTCGGCTTCGGCATGATCTGGCACATGTGGCTGCTGGTGATCGTATCGTTCGTCGCCGTCCTGGCGGTGGCGATCGGCCACACCTTCAACTACAAGCGCGATTACTACATCCCCGCGGACGAAGTCGTTCGCGTTGAAGCCGAGCGTACCCGTCTGCTAGCAAACCATGTCTAAAACCACCGTCCTCACCCAACCCGGCGGCGCGGCCTCGCCGGAAGCCCTCAGCTTTTACCTGACTGAGGAGCACCACCCGAAGAACGGCACGCTGCTGGGCTTCTGGGTTTACCTGATGAGCGATTGCCTCATCTTCGCCAGCCTGTTCGCGGTCTACGGCGTGCTGGGCCGCAGCTATGCGGCCGGGCCGTCGGGCGCCGACCTGTTCGACCTGCCGCTGGTGGCGCTGAACACGTCCATGCTGCTGTTGTCGTCCATTACCTATGGCTTCGCCATGCTGGAGATGAACCGCAACCGCGTGGGCGCCACGCAGTTCTGGCTGCTGATCACCGGCCTGTTCGGCGCCGCGTTCATCGGCCTGGAACTGTACGAGTTCGCGCACCTGATCCACGAAGGCAACGGCCCGACCCGCAGCGCCTTCCTGTCGTCCTTCTTCACCCTGGTGGGCACGCACGGCCTGCACGTCACCAGCGGCATCATCTGGCTGATCACGCTGATGGTGCAGGTCGGCCGCTTCGGCCTGACCTCCGCCAACAAGCGCCGCCTGATGTGCCTGTCGATGTTCTGGCACTTCCTGGACGTCGTCTGGATCGGCGTGTTCACCTTTGTCTATCTGATGGGAGTGCTGCCATGAGCACGCATAACGGTACGCTGGCCCATGGCGATCACAACCATGGCCACGATCATCACGACGACCACGACGACGGCGCCGCGCACGGCACCTTCAAGGGGTACATGACCGGCTTCATCCTGTCGGTCATCCTGACGGCCATTCCGTTCTGGGTGGTCATGGGCAAGGTCTTCGATCAGTCCAGCACGACCGCCATGGTCATCCTGGGCCTGGCCGCGGTGCAGATCGTGGTGCACATGGTCTACTTCCTGCACATGAACACCCGGTCCGAAGGCGGCTGGACCATGCTGGCCCTGATCTTCACCGTGGTGATCGTCGTCATCACCCTGGCCGGATCGCTCTGGGTCATGTATCACCTGAACGTGAACATGATGCCGTCGATGACCGACATGAAGAACATGCCTTAAGCATGGCCTTGCCCAACGGGGGTCCCTCGGAAAGCAGCGAGTCGATGCGATCGATGCAGCACGAGGCCCCATCCACCGCCCGGCTGGACGCCGAAACCGGCGTCCGGCGCCGCCCCGCAGCACTGCTCTGCATGGCGGTCGTGGCGGTGTTGCTTTTTGCGGGCTTCTGCGCGCTGGGCACCTGGCAGGTATACCGGCGTGCCTGGAAGCTCGACCTGATCGCCCGCGTCGACCAGCGCGTCCATGCGCCCGCGGTGCCCGCACCGGAGCGCGGCCGCTGGCCGGCCGTCAGCACCGATGCCGACGAATACCGTCATGTTTCCCTGACGGGTCGCTACGAATACGGCAAGGAAACCCTGACACAGGCCAGCACCGAGCTCGGTAGCGGCTACTGGGTGATCACTCCCCTGCGACGCGACGACGGCAGCACGGTGCTGGTCAATCGCGGGTTCGTGCCGGGCGACCGGCGCGACCGCATCGCCCATCCCCAGCCCGGCGAAGCCGTCACGGTGACCGGCCTGCTGCGCATCACCGAACCGGGCGGCGGCTTTCTGCGCCACAACGACCCCGCGGCCGATCGCTGGTATTCGCGGGACGTGCAGGCGATCGCGTCGGCGCGCGGCCTGTCCGACACGGCGCCCTATTTCGTCGACGCCGCGGCTGCCCCGGCAGCCGCACCGGATACCTGGCCCCGGGGCGGGATGACGGTCATCGCCTTCCACAACAGCCACCTGGTCTATGCCATCACCTGGTACGCGCTGGCGCTGATGGTGGCCGGCGCGGCGTTCTACGTCGTCCGCGACGAACGACGGCAGCGGCAGCCCCGGGCGCCGCACGGCCGATGAACGCCGAGCCCGACCGCGCCGTGCCGGCGGCCGTGGCCGCCGGACACCTCGAGCCCTCCGCGCCCGCCCCCGGCGGACGGCGACGGTACGACACCACCGGCCACAAGAACATGCAGCAGCTGATCACGCTGCGCTGGATCGCCGTACTGGGGCAGATCGCCACGATCTACGTCGTGGCGATGGGATTCGGCGTACCGCTGCCGCTAAGTTACATGGCCCTCGTACTGGGCGGGCTTATCGCCTTCAATATCGTCGGCATGCTGCGCCTGCGCCTGGCGCCGGAGGTCAGCAATACCGAGCTGATGGTGGCGATGCTGGTGGACCTCGTCGCGCTGACGGCCCAGCTCTACCTGACCGGCGGCGCCACCAATCCCTTCGTTTTCCTGTACCTGGTCCAGGTCACCCTGGGCGCCATGCTGCTCAAGCCCTGGAGCACCTGGTTGCTGGTCATCGTCACCACCCTGTGCTTCATGCTGCTGGCCGCCGCCGGGCGGCCGCTGACGCTGCCGCTGGACCACGGCAACGGCCTTGCCAGCCTGTACGTGCAGGGCATGCTGATCTGCTTTGCCCTGAACGCATCCCTGCTGGTGGTCTTTATCACGCGCATCAACGGCAACCTGCGGGCGCGCGACGCCCATCTGGCGGACCTGCGCCAGCGGGCCGCCGAGGAGGAACATATCGTTCGCATGGGGCTGCTGGCCTCCGGCGCCGCGCACGAACTGGGCACGCCGCTGGCGACCATGGCCGTCATTCTGGGCGACTGGCGCCACATGAGGCCCTTCAAGGGCGACCCGCAGCTGCTGCAGGAGATCGGCGACATGCAGGCGGCCGTCGCGCGCTGCAAGTCGATCGTCGGCGGTATCCTGCTGTCGGCCGGCGAAGCGCGCGGCGAAGCGCCGGCCGAAACCACCGTGCATACCTTCCTGGACGACCTTGTCGCCGATTGGCGCGCGACGCGGGGCTTCGACGAACAGCTGCGCTACGACAATGCCTTCGGCGCGGACTTGCGCATCGTTTCGGATTCGGCGCTCAAGCAGATGATCTGCAATGTGCTGGACAATGCCCTGGACGCGGCACGCCGCGGCATCGCGCTGACCGTGCGGCGCGAAGAGGATGCGCTGGTGCTGGAAATCACCGATGACGGCCCCGGCTTCGCCGCGCCCATGCTGGCGCACTTCGGCAAGCCGTACCAATCCAGCAAGGGCCGCCCCGGCGGCGGACTGGGGCTGTTCCTTGTGGTGAACGTGGCACGCACGCTGGGCGGCACGGTAGCCGCCGAGAACCTGCCCGAAGGCGGCGCGCGCGTTACCCTGCGGTTGCCGCTCTCCGCCATTACCCTGGAGGAAGACGATGACGTCCACCCCGGCCTCTGAGGAGCGCCTGCTGCTCATCGTCGAGGACGACGAAACCTTCGCCCGCACGCTGGGCCGATCCTTCGAACGGCGGGGCTACCGCGTGCTGCACGCGACAGGGCTGGAATCGCTGCAGGCGATACTGCCGGAGCACCAGCCGGGGTATGCGGTCGTGGACCTGAAGCTCAAGGGAGAGGCCTCCGGCCTGGCCTGCGTACAAGCGCTGCACGCGCACAATCCGGATACCATCATCGTCGTGCTGACCGGGTACGCCAGCATCGCCACGGCGGTGGAAGCCATCAAGCTCGGCGCGCGGCATTACCTGGCCAAGCCGTCGAACACCGACGATATCGAACAGGCTTTCGGGCGGGACAGCGGGGACGTCGAAACGGAGCTAAGCGATCGCCCCACTTCGATAAAGACCCTGGAGTGGGAGCATATTCACGAAGCCCTCGCGGCGACGGGATTCAATATCTCCGAAACGGCGCGGCGCCTGGGCATGCACCGGCGCACGCTCGCCCGCAAGCTGGAAAAGCAAAGAGTGAAATAACGCCGGCGCGGACGGCTGCGGGGCCACCGCCCGCGGGCCAGGGCCGCTACTGCGACATGCCGTCGCCCATCCAGCGCCGCTTGTCGCGCAAGGGCGCGCAGCCGAACAGCCGGCTGTACTCGCGACTGAACTGAGACGGGCTTTCATAGCCGACCTGATGCGCCACCACGGCGACGTCGGTGTCGCTGGTAAACATCAGACGCCGTGCCTCCTGCAGGCGCAACTGCTTCTGGAACTGCAGCGGGCTCATCGCGGTGACGGCCTTGAAGTGATGGTGGAAAGAAGAGGCGCTCATGTGCGCCTGGCGTGCCAGGTCGTCCACGCGCAACGGCCGCACATAATGTTCGCGCAGCAGGCGGATGGCACGCGCGATGCGCTGGGTATGGCTGTCCTTCTGGACCAATTGGCGCAGCACCGCCCCCTGCCCGTTCATCAGCAGCCGGTAGAAGATTTCGCGCTTGACCATGGGCGCCAGCACGGGGATGTCGACCGGGGTATCGAGCAGGCGCAGCAGCCGCAATACACCATCCAGCAGCGTGTCGCTGAGGGGATTGACGTACAGGCCGCGCGGCGCTTCGGCCTGCGCGGCGGGCAGCGGTTCGACGTCCTGGATCAGCGCGCCTATGGCCTCGACGTCGAGGTCCAGGCGCAGGCCAAGGTAAGGTTCGCTGGAACTCCCGACGGCGACCTTGCCGGCGACCGGAAGATCGACAGACGACACCAGGTAGTGCAGCGGATCGTATTCGTACACCTGGTCGCCCACCAGGAGCCGCTTGGAACCCTGCGCGATGACGCCGAAGATCGGCAACTGCAAGGCGTGATGCGGACCGCCCGGGCAAGTGACGCGGTGCAGGTACAGTCCCGGCACGGCGGTCGCCATCGAGCCTTCCAGCGTCCCCGTCAGCCGGGTCAGCCGCCAGACCAGTTCGTGCCGGGCGGCGTCCAGTATCGCGTCGACGCCGTCCACGGCGGGAGAGGGATGCAAGAAGGAATCGGGTATCTCGTTCAAGCCCATGGTTCGCCCGTGCGGAATTTTATGCAATGCAAGCATAGCGCCAGTTTCCTGTCAGGAGCGACGCGACCCCACCGCCGATAGGGATCCCTGGAGGATCAGGCAGGAATCGAACAGGATCGAGCAGACTTGGAACCGGCCGCGCGCGCATACTTTCGCATCGCGGCTGTAGACGAATCAGGAGCATGCCATGCGCTACAACAGATTGGGCAGTACAGGACTATTCGTGTCGGAACTGTGCCTGGGCACGATGACCTTCGGCGGCGAGAACGGCACTATTTGGGGGCAGATCGGCAGCCTGGAGCAGGACGAGGTGGACCGCCTGGTCGGCGCCGCCCTGGACGCCGGCATCAACTTCATCGATACCGCGAATGTCTATTCCGGCGGCCGTTCCGAGATCCTGACCGGCCAGGCGATCCGCAACCTGAACGTGCCGCGCGAAAACATCGTGGTGGCGTCCAAGGTGATGGGCCAGACGGGCACCGGCGGCGTGAATTCGAGCGGCTTGTCGCGCTTCCACATCATGGAAAGCGTGAAGGCCTCGCTCAAGCGCATGAAGCTGGACCATTTGGATCTGTACCAGGTCCATGGCTTCGACCCCGCCACGCCCATCGAAGAGACGCTGCGCGCACTGGATACGCTGGTCCAGCATGGACACGTCAGGTATATCGGCGTCTCAAACTGGGCAGCGTGGCAGATCATGAAGGCGCTGGGCATCTCCGAGCGGCACGGCCTGGCCCGGTTCGAATCGCTACAGGCTTACTACACGATCGCGGGGCGCGACCTCGAACGCGAGATCGTGCCCTTGCTGCGCAGCGAGGGCCTGGGCCTGATGGTATGGAGCCCGCTGGCGGGCGGCCTGCTGAGCGGCAAGTTCGCGCGCGACAAACAGGGCGATGAAGGCAACCGCCGCACCGCCTTCGACTTCCCGCCGGTGAACCGCGAACGGGCCTTCGACTGCGTGGACGCCATGCGCGCCATCGCCGAAGCGCGCAAGGTGTCGGTCGCCCAGATCGCCCTGGCCTGGCTGCTCCAACAGCCCGCGGTCACCACGGTCATCATCGGCGCCAAGCGCATCGAACAACTGCGGGACAACATCGGTGCCGCGACCATCGAGCTCACCGATGACGAACTCGCGGCATTGGCCCAGGTCAGCGCCCTGCCCGCCGAGTATCCGGGCTGGATGCTCGAACGCCAGGGCGGCGCGCGACGCCGCCTGCTGACGGAGGGTACGCGCGACTGATCGCGCCATCCCGTTCCGTTCCCGATCCGCCCGATACCGGGCGGATTTTGTTTTACGCTTACCACCCATGACAGTTGAACGCTCTCCCGACGCATCCTCGCTCCCGTCCACACAACCGCCGCTGACTCGCGGACTGCTGTTTGCCCTGGCGATCACCGCGGGCGCGGCGGTGGCGAACCTGTACTACAGCCAGCCCATGCTGGCCCTCATCGCCGATACCTTTCATGCGGGCGAGGAAATCGGCCTTATCACCATGTGCACGCAATTGGGCTACACCATCGGCCTGGTGCTGCTCGTGCCGCTGGGAGACCGGCTGGAGCGCCGCCGCCTGATCCTTTCGCAATGCGTCCTGTTGATCGCCGCGGCCGCGGCATGCGCGGTGGCCCCATCCTTCGGCACCTTGATCGCCGCGTCCATCATGCTGGGCGTGGGGGCGACCATCACGCAATTGATCATTCCCTTCGCGGCCGACCTTGCCCCTGACGCCACGCGCGGGCAGGCGGTCGGCGTCGTATTCAGCGGCCTGCTGGCCGGCATTCTGCTGGCGCGCACGCTCAGCGGCGCGGTCGGCCAGCTCATGGGATGGCGTGCCATGTTCTGGGTGGCCGCCGGCATCGCGCTGGCGCTGGGGGCCATGATGTTCATGCTGCTGCCCCGCGTCGCGCCGAAGTCGCGCCTGCCCTACACGCAACTCCTGGGTTCGATGGTGCGGCTGTTGTTCATGCATGCGCCGCTGCGACGGGCCTGCGCGACGCAGGCGTGCCTGTTCGGCTTGTTCAGCGCCTTCTGGTCGGTACTCGCGCTGCTGCTGGCCCAGCCGCCCTACGGGATGGGATCCGCGGTGGCCGGCGCATTCGGGATCGTCGGTCTTATAGGCGTGGGCGCCGCGTCGTGGGGAGGCAAGCTGGCGGACCGCTACGGCGCCCGCAACGGCGTCGGCGCCGGCATCCTCGCATGCGCGCTCTCCTTCGTCGTGTTCGCCCTGGTTCCCTCGATGACCGGTCTGGTCGTCGGCGTCATCCTGCTGGACCTGGGCGTATCGCTGGCGCAGGTCTCGAATCAATCGCTGATACTCGGCCTGGATGCCCAGGCGCGCAGCCGAATCAACACGGTGTATGTCACCTCCATCTTTTTCGGCGGCGCGTTCGGCTCGGGCGCAGCCAGCGTCGCATGGCACCGCGGCGGATGGATTGCCGTGTCTTTACTGGGGTTGGGATTGGCCCTGCTGGCCCTTGGCGTTCACATCCATGACCGCATCAGCACACGTCGCATGGGAACGCCGGGCCGAGCCACGCCGTAACGCCGCACGAATTCAGCGCGGCGTCAGAAAACCTGCAGTGGAAGGCCGGCGAAGATGAGTAGGTCGTTCCCGCCGGACAGCGGTCAATACACCGCGACAGCGGGCGGTGTCACAACCGAGATGGGTTGTTCCAGCTTGTATCGCTCGAGCGCGCGCATGCCGGCCGCCGCGGCCTCGGACGCCGAATCGCAGGCGTCGTCGCTGGCCACCAGGGTACCTTTGCCCTGCTCTTTCGACAGCGCGAGATAGATATACCAGCCATAGCCCGCGGTGGATTCCTCCACATCGAGCGTCAGGCGATATCCCTCGCCCATCGTCATATAAAGTTCCATGTTCTCCCCTTCAGCAAAGGCAGTTCTATAGCACGCGCGCGTCAACGAAAGGTATCCCGGCAACTCCCTCTTGACTTGCGCGTGCCACATGTCCCGATGCCTTCGCACCTTCATTCGCAAGTGCGCTAGCGTCCGTCTCCGCACTTTCGTTGTCAAGCAATCGCAGAGGCAACAAGCGTATACGCGGCGATGATTCTTCGTTTTCTTTGGAAACATTCCTACGCTGCCGGATTCGCCAGGCGGTGATACCTTGCTCCGTCGACCGACGTTCCCCGCCATGCGCACGGGAATACCGGCCGACCACACGTGCTTGTTTTGCCACGGCTTCGGCCGTGGCGTTTTTATCTTCGATGCGCAGGCTTTTGCAACTAGTCGCAATAAGTAGCCCTTCTGCAACGACGCGCGTGAGACCTGCGTGCCACCGCGCCACCTCCCTCCGTATACTTTGCCGCGCTTTCCCTTGGGAAAAGTCCACCACGCCGCGGCCCGGGGATTACCGCGATCGAAGATGAGGTTCAAGTGCAAAGAGTAGGAAGCGTCGTGATCGTTGACGATCACCCCATGATCCGCTTCGCGGTCAGGACGATACTGGAACAGAGCGGCTGGGACGTCGTCGCCGAAGTGTCGACCGGTGTCGACGCATTGAGCGCCGCGCGCGAATATCGCCCGGACCTGATCGTGCTGGACATTGGCATCCCCAAAATGGATGGCCTGATGGTGATCAGCCGCTTGCGCGCGGACGGACGCGACCACAAGCCCGGGATCGTGGTACTGACCGCCCAGAATCCGGATCATCTGGCGGCCCGCTGCCTGCACGCGGGCGCCTCGGGCTTTGTGTACAAGGGCAAGGAACTGCAGGAGCTGGTCAGCGCCGCGAAGGCGGTGCTGCAGGGCAATACCTACTTCCCCACCGTTGCGTTGCATCCCAGCGGCGAACGCGGCACCGCGATGAGCGAAGCGGCACTGATCGAACAGCTGTCGGATCGTGAACTGGTAGTCCTGCAGCACCTCGCGCGCGGCGCATTGAACAAGACCATCGCGGCTACCCTGATGCTTAGCGAGAAAACGGTCAGCACATACAAAAGCAGGCTGCAGGAAAAGCTGAACGCTGCCACGCTGCTCGAGCTTACCGATATCGCAAGACGCAACGGCCTGGTGTAGCGACATGCCCGGCGCCATGCTTAGACGCGCGGCATGGATCTCGGCGTTCCTGCTGCTGACCTGCAGCGCCGATGCGGCGCAGGTACCGTACGACGACGAAGAAGGCCCCGCGTGGATCGCGGCGCTGCTGGAAGAACAATGGCTGCTGGTCGACCCGCTGCTGGGCGCGGCCATGCTGGCGGGCTCCATGCTGGCAGGCTGGAACGGCCATCTGCGCCGCCAGATCAGCAAGCGCCGGCGCAGGGAACATTTTTTGCAAGCAGCGGCACAGTCCGCCGAATCCGCCTCGCGCGCGAAAAGCGATTTCCTTGCCGTTGCCAGCCACGAGATCCGCACCCCCCTTCACGCCATGGCCGGCATGCTGGAGCTCGGCCTGAAAGAAGCGGCTGCCGGCCAGGATGTGCAGGACCATCTGCGTGTGGCGCATGGGGCGGCGCAAGGATTGCTGGATCTGGTGCGAGACATTCTCGACCTCGAAAGACTGGATCGCGGCAAGCTCGAACTCCTGCCACGGCGGGCCAATCTGCGCACGCTGGTGGAATCGGTTGTCGAGGTCTTCAATGGAATGGCGCGCGACAAGGGCCTGGCATTGCGCTTCGAGGCCGATCGAGGCGCCGATACGGACATCATGGTGGACGCGGTACGCTTCCGGCAAATCGTGTCGAACCTCCTGGGCAATGCGGTGAAGTTCACCGAGACGGGCCGCGTGGAGGTCCGCGTCAACACTCGCAGGCCGGACAAGGCCCGGCTGTCCGCGACGGTGGTCGTGGCCGACACGGGTATCGGCATAGACCGGGCGGACCAGGACAAGCTGTTCGCCCCCTACAGCCAAACGCGCGAGGGCGCGCGCGTCCATGGCGGCAGCGGCCTGGGCTTGAGCATCGCCAGGCGGCTGGCGTCGCTGATGGGCGGCACCCTGCAGCTGGAAAGCGCGCGTGGCGAGGGTTGCACGATACGTTTCGATTTCGACGCGGAAATCCTGTCCGCGCCGGCGCACGCGGGCGAGCCTGCGCAGGCCTGTGCCGATGCCGGCCCGGCGTTGCAGATATTGGCGGTCGACGACAACGGCCCCAGCCGCCTGCTGCTGTGCAAGCAACTGGAACATCTGGGACATCGCGTCGTGCTGGCCCGCGGCGGCAGGGCGGCATGGCGGCTATGGCGCGCCGGCGCATACCACCTGGTCATCACGGACTGCAATATGGCCGATGGCAGCGGCTACGCACTGGCACGCCGCATACGCGATGCCGAGGCGGCCCTGGGTAGCGGCTCGTGCACGATATGGGCCTACACGGCCAGCGCGCGTCGGAACGAAACCCAGCGCTGCCTGGAAGCCGGCATGGACGCCTGTCTGTTCAAGCCGCTGAGCCTGGACGCGCTGCGCCGGCGGCTGTCCGGCCTGCGGCATGCGCGGGCACGCATCGCCGGCGCATGGCGGCATGGCCTGCGTTTCGATCCCGGCGCGATCGAATCCCTGGCCGCCGGCGATAGCGCCATCGCGGACCGCTTCCTGGCCGCGCTTTGGGAAACCGGCGAACAGGACGCCGTCACGCTGCGCAATGCATTGGCCGCTGCCGACGCCGCAGCGGCCGGCGACGCGCTGCACGCGATAAACGGCGTGGCGCGCATGGTCGGCGCCACGCCGTTGGCGGTCGCATGCGTGACGGCACAACAGGCGCTCGAACGCGACGGATTCGCCGCGGCACGTAACGCCTGCCATGCCGCCCAGGAAGAACTGGCGCTGCTGATGCGATCGGTGCGCGCGTGGTCGCAGACCGGGCGGGATGCCCCTGCGCAAGGGCAGCTTGCGCTTCAGGCCTGATCGCCAAGCACCGCCGCCGGCACGAACACGGTACCCGCCATCAGCCGACGCGCGCTGCGGCTCAGCGTCACCTTGGTGACCTCCCAACGGCCTTCCGTCTGGCGCGCCTCCGCGCCGACCCGCAGGCGGCCGGATGCATGCCCGAAGCACAAGGCATCCCGGGCTCCCCCCAGAATGCGGCTGACGATGGTATCCGGCACGGCCGCCGCGGCGGCAATGGCCACCGCGCCCGTCCCCGTCATCGCGTGATGCAGCTGGCCCATCGACATGATGCGCGCGGCGATGTCGATGTCGGAAGCCTCCACCGCATTGCCACTGGAGGCAACGTAGCTGGCCGGCCGGCCGAAGAAGGCCAGCTTGGGCGTGTGCTGGCGCGTCGCGGAGGCTTCTTCCGCCGTGCGCGCCGCGCCCATCGCCACGGCTGCATGCGCGCGTATCAGTTCCAGGCGCACCAGCAACGGTGCATCGCCGTTGATGCGCGCCTGGCTTTCGGTACCGGTCAGGCCCAGTGCCGCCGCCTCCACCAGTACGGCGGGATTGCCGGCATCGATCAGCGTCGCTTCGATGGTACCCACGCCCGGAACCGACAGCATGTCGCGCGGGCGTCCGGTGGGGAACATGCCGCCACCCTGCTCGTCGCCACCGGCACCGGGATCGAGGAAGGTCAGCGGTATCTCCGCCGCCGGGAAGGTCACGCCGTCCAGTTCGAAGTCGCCCAGTTCCTGGACCTGGCCGTCACGCATCGGCACCTGCGCGATGATCCGGCGCTGGATGTTGGCCTGCCAGATACGTATGGTTGCCACGCCATCCGCGGGGGCCCGCACCAGTCCGCGATGAATGGCGAAAGGGCCGACGGCGGCGGTCAGGTTGCCGCAGTTGCCGCTCCAGTCCACCAATGCCTGCCCGATGGCGACCTGGCCGAACCAATAATCGACATCGCAGTCGGGCCGTGTGCTTTTGCCGACGATCACCACCTTGCTGGTGCTGGACGTCGCCCCGCCCATGCCGTCGATCTGCTTGCCGTAGGGATCGGGACTGCCCGCCACGCGCAATAGCACCGCGTCGCGACGCGCTGCGTCGGCCGGCAGGTCCTGCGGCAGGAAAAACACGCCCTTGCTGGTGCCGCCTCGCATGTACAGCGCGGGAATCTCTATCTGTTTGCCTAAGGTATTCATCCACATTCCAGTCGAAACCGCCACGCCGATGGCTGGGGGCGCTCGGTAACAGGGCTTGCCAGGACCGCGCGCGGGCGGCACGATGTTAGCGCCGCCCGCGCGTTTGGTAAAAGCCCGTCGCGGCGCCACCTTGCAGAGGAGCCGGTACGATGACCCTATCCCAACCCCCGTTGCAGGTTCCGCCCGACAGGGCGCTGTCCGACGAAGAATTGCAGGGCATGCAAGCCTATTGGCGCGCCTGCAATTATCTTGCCGTCGGCATGATTTATCTGCGCGCCAATCCATTGCTGCGCGAACCGCTGACGGCGGAACACATCAAGCGCCGGCTCTTGGGGCATTGGGGGTCGGACCCCGGGCAGTCGTTTACGCTGGTGCATCTGAATCGGGTCATCCGCCAGCGCGACATGAACGTCATGTTCATTTCCGGCCCCGGGCACGGCGCGCCCGCCACGCTGGCCCACGCCTACATGGAAGGCCGCTACAGCGAGATCTATCCGGACCGCAGCCAGGACGAAGCCGGCATGCAGCGTTTTTTCCGGCTGTTCTCCTTCCCTGGCGGCATAGGCTCGCATTGCACGCCGGAAACCCCGGGATCGATCCACGAGGGCGGCGAACTGGGCTACAGCCTGTCGCACGGCTACGGCGCGGTGTTCGACAACCCGGACCTGGTCGCCGCCGTCATGGTCGGCGATGGCGAGGCGGAAACCGGGCCGCTGGCGACATCCTGGCATTCCAACAAATTCCTGAATCCCGCGCGCGACGGTGCCGTCCTCCCGATCCTCCACCTGAACGGCTACAAGATCGCCAATCCCACCATCCTGGCGCGCATCCCGCGGCCTGAACTGGAGGCCCTGCTGACAGGCTACGGCCATCGCCCCTATTTCGTCGAAGGCGAGGATCCGCAAGCGATGCACCATGCCATGGCGATCGCGATGGACCATTGTTTCGACGAGATCGAGGCCATCCAGCGCCGCGCGCGCGAAGAAGGCCGGATGGAGCGTCCGCGCTGGCCGATGATCGTGCTGCGCACGCCCAAGGGGTGGACCGGACCGGAAACCGTCGACGGCCATCGCGTCGAGGGTTATTGGCGCGCGCATCAGGTACCGGTGGCCGATCCCGTCACGAATCCCGCCAACCTGAAGGTGGTCGAGGACTGGATGCGAAGCTATCGTCCGGAAGAACTCTTTGACGAGCACGGGGCCCCGATGGCCTTCCTTCGGGCGCTGGCACCCGAGGGCGACCGCCGCATCAGCGCCAACCCGCACGCCAACGGCGGGTTGCTGTGCAAGTCACTGGACATGCCGGACTTCCGCGAATACGCCATCGACGTGGCCGCGCCGGCATCGTCCTATCTGTCGCCGACCGAGGTATTGGGTAAATTCCTGCGCGACGTCATGGCACGCAACATGACGACCTTCCGCCTGTTCGGGCCCGACGAGACCGCCAGCAACAAGCTGACGGCCGTATATGAAGCGTCACGCAAGACGTGGATGGCGGAGATGCTGCCGGTGGACGAGGACGGCGGCGAACTGGCCACGGACGGCCGGGTGATGGAAATGCTTAGCGAGCATACGCTGGAAGGCTGGCTGGAAGGCTATGTGCTGACCGGCCGCCATGGTTTCTTCGCGACCTACGAGGCCTTCGTCCACGTCATCGATTCGATGTTCAACCAGCACGCCAAATGGCTGGAGAAAGCCAAACTGGAGCTGTCCTGGCGCGCCCCGATTCCTTCGATCAATCTGCTGATCACGTCGCTCGTCTGGCGGCAGGACCACAATGGCTTTACGCACCAGGATCCCGGCTTCCTGGATGTCGTCTGCAACAAGAGCCCGGACATCGTGCGCGTCTACCTGCCGCCCGACGCCAATTGCCTGCTGAGCGTGGCGGACCACTGCCTGCGCACGCGCGACTACGTAAACGTCATCGTCGCGGACAAGCAGCCCCACCTGCAATACCTCGACCGCGACGCCGCGATCCGGCATTGCACCAAGGGCATCGGGATCTGGGACTGGGCCTCCACGGACCACGGCAGCGATCCCGATGTGGTAGTCGCGTGCGCCGGCGACGTCGCCACGATGGAAGCCCTGGCCGCCGTGCAGATCCTGAAAGAGAAGTTCCTGGGCCTGAAGATCCGCTTCGTCAATGTCGTCGACCTCTTCCGGCTGATGCCGGATACCGACCATCCGCACGGCCTCTCGGATCCTGACTTCGATTCGCTGTTCACCGCGGACAAGCCGGTCATTTTCAACTTCCACTCCTATCCGGCGCTGGTGCACAAGCTGACGTACCGGCGCCGCAACCACGCCAATCTCCATGTGCATGGCTACCAGGAGCAAGGCAGTATCAATACCCCGTTCGAACTGGCCATCGTGAACCAGATCGATCGCTTCCATCTGGCCATCAATGCCATCGACCGCGTCCCGGCCCTGCAAGGCCGCGGTGCGCACGTCAAGGAATGGCTGCGCGACCAGATCATCATCCACACGGATTACGCGCACACCGAAGGCATAGACCGGGACGAAATCCGCAACTGGACCTGGGCCTGAATCCTTTCCATCCTTGCAGCGAGCATGCCGCCATGTCCGTCGACGCGTCCTCCATCCTGGTTTTGAACAGCGGGTCATCGTCGCTGAAGTTCGCCCTGTTCCTCTCTGCCGGCGATGACGAAGCGGCCGTGGCCGAAGGCGCCGCGAGCAACGTCGGGCGCCCCGATGGCCATCTGCGTATCCGCGACGCACGGGGCGGGATACTGGCCGAACGGGACCACGACATGCCCACGCAAGCGCATGCGCTGGATATCCTGGCGCGCACGCTGGCCGACGCGGGCCTGGGCTCCCCGTCGGCCATCGGCCATCGCATCGTGCACGGCGGCCCGCACCTGCGCACGCACCAGGCCCTCACGCCGGAGGTGGAAGCGCAATTGCGCAGCGCGATACATTTCGCGCCGCTGCACATTCCCATCGCACTGCAGCTTCTGGAAGGCGCAAGAGCGCGATGGCCGGATGCGGCGCAGTTCGCCTGCCTGGACACGGCCTTCCATCGAACCATGCCGCCCCGTGCCAAGCGCCTGCCCCTGCCGGCGCGCTACGCGGACGCGGGCGTCGCGCGCTACGGCTTCCACGGCCTGTCGTACGAATCGCTTGTGCGCCGCCTCGGCGCGGACCTGCCGCCGCGGGCCGTTTTCGCGCACCTGGGCAACGGCGCCAGCCTGTGCGCGGTTCGGGAAGGCAAATCGATCGATACGTCGATGGGCATGACCCCGGCCGGCGGCATCCCCATGGGGTCGCGCAGCGGCGACCTGGACCCTGGCGTCGTCCTGTACCTGATGCGCACCGAAGCACTGCATGCGGATGGCCTGGAAACCCTGATCAACCGCGAGAGCGGGCTGGCCGGCATCGCCGACGGCGAAAGCGATATGCAGGCGCTGCTTGCACGCAGCGCCGCGGGCGATGCGCATGCCGCGCTGGCGGTCGACATCTTCGCGACGTCGGTGCGCAAGCAGATAGGCGCCTATGCGGCATTGATGGGCGGAATCGATCTGCTGGTGTTCACCGGCGGCATCGGCGAGCATAGCGCCGAGCTACGCCGGCGCATCGTTTCCGGATTGGATTTCCTGGGACTCGGCCCCGCCGTGCCCGGACCGGGCGTCATGGTCGTACCTACCGAGGAAGAGCGCCAGATGGCGCGGCATTGCCGTGCCCTGATGCGCGGCAAAGGATCATGAGCGTCGCCGGTCCCCCGGCCCACGCCGGCCGGCGCAAGACCTGCCATGAGCCTGCGATAAGGCCGCCATAGGCATGCCGCGTGCTGCGCCGGAGCCTGTCTTGCCATTCACAGGAGCGCGAATATGGCCCATCCGCAGAACGAACCGTCCGACAAGCAGGCCGACGACCGGGCGCGTGAAAACCAGCGCAGCCACGGCGATGCACAGCACCGTACCAAGAAAGACGGCCACACCAGCCAGATCGGCACCGGCTCCGATCAGCACAGCAGCCGCCAGCAGGGTCCCGGCGCGCGCCGGCACGACTGACCCGCCGCGACGACGGCATGGCGGCCAACTGCACTGCAATAGCTGCCCCCTTACTGATCCTGTACACACGCTGCCGATGCCGGTAACCTGCCGCAGTCTCCACAGCAGCAGCCCGGCGATGCGCACGGGGGGGAAGCGAACATGTTAGGCCTGGATGCCTTGACTCTTGCCCGGATACAGTTCGGGTTCACGATCTCGTTCCACATTATCTTCCCCGCCATCACGATCGGCCTCGCCAGCTACCTGGCGGTACTGGAAGGCCTGTGGCTGGCCACGCGCAAGACCCTATACCGCGATCTGTACCAATTCTGGCTGAAGATCTTCGCCGTCAACTTCGGCATGGGCGTGGTATCCGGGCTGGTCATGGCCTATCAGTTCGGCACCAACTGGAGCCACTTCTCCACCTTCGCGGGCGGCATTACCGGTCCCCTGCTGGCCTATGAGGTACTGACGGCATTCTTCCTGGAAGCGGGATTCCTGGGTGTGATGCTGTTCGGCTGGACCCGCGTGGGTCCGGGCCTGCATATGCTCTCCACCGTCATGGTGGCCATCGGCACGCTGATTTCGGCGACCTGGATACTGGCGTCCAACAGCTGGATGCAGACGCCGCAGGGCTATGAAATCGTCGGCGGCCGGGCAGTGCCCGTGGACTGGATACAGGTCATCTTCAACCCATCCTTCCCCTACCGGTTGGGGCATATGGTCGTCGCGGCCTACCTGAGTACCGCCCTGATGGTGGGGGCGGCCGCCGCCTGGCACCTGCTGCGCGGCAGGGACACTCCCGCCACCCGCAAAATGCTGTCCATGGCCATGTGGATGGCCTTGCTGGTCGCGCCCGTCCAGGCGTTCATCGGCGATATGCATGGCCTGAACACCCTCCAGCACCAGCCCGCCAAGATCGCCGCGATCGAGGGACATTGGGAACAGCCCGCCCCCGGTGCCGGCGCGCCGCTGCTGCTGTTCGGCATCCCCGACATGGCGGCCGGCGAGACCCGCTACAAGCTGGAGGTCCCGCACCTGGGCAGCCTGATCCTGACCCACACATGGGACGGCAAGGTGCCCAGCCTGAACGAATTCGCGGCGCGGGACAGGCCCAACGCGACCATTGTGTTCTGGACGTTCCGCGCCATGGTCGGACTGGGCTTGCTGATGATCCTGCTGGGCCTGTGGGGACTGTGGCTGCGCCGGGGCCGACGCCTGTACGCCCATCGCGGATTCCTGCGCTTCGCGCTGGCCATGGGGCCGGCGGGCCTGGTCGCCATACTGGCAGGCTGGATGACGACGGAGATCGGCCGGCAACCCTGGATCGTCTATGGCGTGATGCGTACCGCGGACGCCGTATCGCCCCACGGCGCCGGCCAGTTGGGCTTCACGCTGGCGCTGTTCGTCGTGGTGTATTTCCTGGTGTTCGGGGCCGGGGTGGCCTACATCCTGAAGCTGATCCGGCAGGGCCCGACGCCCGGCGAGGCCGCTACTTCGCCCCCGGAGGGCGGACCCGGCCAGGAGCACCATGCGATGCGCCCGCTGTCCGCGGCGCCTGACGAAAAGCGCTTGCCGGCCGCCACGCCGGTGTCGGGGAGCTGACCATGGGTATCGATCTTCCGCTGATCTGGGCCATCATCATCCTGTTCGCGGTCATGATGTACGTCATCATGGACGGCTTCGACCTGGGCATCGGGATCCTGTTCCCCTTCTTTCCCGGCAAGGAAGACCGCGACACCATGATGAATACCGTGGCGCCGGTCTGGGACGGCAACGAAACATGGCTGGTGCTCGGCGGCGCGGGCCTGCTGGCGGCGTTCCCGCTGGCGTACGGCGTGGTGTTGAGCGCCCTTTACCTGCCCATCATCCTGATGCTGGTGGGCCTGGTGTTCCGCGGGGTGGCCTTCGAGTTCCGCTTCAAGGCCAGCGATGCGCGCCGCCACTGGTGGGATAAGGCTTTCATCTGCGGATCCATACTGGCGACATTCTTCCAGGGCGTGACGCTGGGGGCGTATATCGGCGGCTTGCGCGTGGTCGACGGTGCCTATGCCGGGCAGCCCTTCGACTGGCTCAAGCCATTCAGCCTATTCACCGGTTTCGCGTTGCTGGGCGCTTATGCGCTGCTCGGCAGCACCTGGCTGGTCATGAAAACGGAAGGCGAGCTGCTGGGCCGCGCCCGCGCCGTCGCGATGGGTTCGGCATGGGCAGTCCTGGCGGCGATCGTCGCCATCAGCATCTGGACACCGCTGCTCGACGCGGACATCGCGCGGCGCTGGTTCAGCGTGCCCAATATTTTCTATTTCGCGCCGGTGCCGCTGCTCGTGCTGCTGTTCCTGGCCATGCTGATCCGGACCGTGCGGCGCGACGCCCACGCGGCGCCGTTCGTTTGCGCCCTGGGACTGGTATTCCTGGGCTATACGGGCCTGGGCATCAGCGTATGGCCCAACGTCATCCCACCCAGCGTGTCGATATGGGATGCGGCCGCGCCGCCCCAAAGCATGGGCTTCGCGCTGGTCGGTGCGTTGCTGATCGTGCCCATCATCCTGATGTACACGGCCTGGGGCTATTACGTCTTCCGGGGCAAGGTCCGGCAGGGCGAAGGCTATCACTGAGGCGGCAGCGCCGCGCGACACATGCGGATGTGGAAACGACTTGCCTGGTTGATGATGATCTGGACCGCCAGCGTCGCAGTGATGGGCGGCATCGCGCTCGTCGTGCGCTGGCTCATGTCGGCCGCCGGGCTGACGCTGCATTAGCGTATGCGTCCGGGCGGCGCGCTTGCCGCCCGCCGCGCATCGCGCGGCGAAGGCGCCGGGCAGCCTCAGGAAGGCGACATCGCCTTGGCGAAATCGCTCTGCACGTAGTGCTCCATGATTTCGCGCCCGGTGGCCAGCCACACGCCTTCGTGCCGGCAGATGTATTCCAGCGCCGCATCCAGCGCGCCGATGCGGTGCGGCAGGCCGGTAACGAAGGGATGCACCGCGATCGCCATCACGCGACCCGATGTCGCACCCTCGCGATACAGCACATCGAACTGACGCTTGATCATGGCTTCGAATTCGGGCACCGAGACCTTCATGTCGTAGTAGGCCGGCACATCGTTGGTTTGCACGCTATACGGAACGGACACCATGCGGGGCGAGCCGACTTCCATGGTGTAAGGCTGGTCGTCGTTCACCCAGTCGCAGACGTAGCGAATGCCGGCCTCGGACAGGTATTCCAGCGTATTCCAGGTTTCGGACAGCCCCGGTGCCAGCCACCCCACGGGGCGCGTACCGGAGGCCTTTTCGATGCGATCGATCATGTCGAAAATCAGCTGGCGCTCCTGGTCGGGGGGAATCTCGTCCAGGCGAACGGCGTTGGTGATGCCATGGCCCAGGAATTCCCAACCCCGGCGCACCGCCTCGGCAATGACTTCCGGGTGCTGGTCGCACATCTCGCTGTTCAACGCGGCGCTGGCGCGGATACCGTAACGGCTGAGGGTATCCATCAGCCGCCACACGCCGACACGGTTGCCATAGTCGCGCAGGGACCAGTTGCGCACATTGGGTACTTTCGCGGTGTCGCGCGGCACGCGCTCGTTAAGCCGCCCCGGCATGATGTCGTCCAGGCCGAAGAATTCGACATTGGGATTCACCCACAACGCCACTCGCGCGTTGTTCGGCAGGACAAAGCGCGGACGCGCGGGCAAGGGAATATACGGGAACGGGCCATAACGGCGGGGCTGCATGGACTTTCCTTGGCGAGATTGAAACGTTACTGCTGACGGGGCCGGCGGGCATGGCCCTCCGGCCGGCCCCGTGTTGCCGCGCAGACTACTCGGCTTTAATGCCGCCGGCCTTGATGACCTGCTGCCACTTCCGGGTCTCGGCCTTCAGCATTGCGGCGAACTGTTCCGGCGTGTCCTTGACAACGTCCTGGCCCATGCCGGCGAAGGTCTTTTGCACATCCGGCCGATCCAGCACCTTTTGCAAGGCCGCGTTGATCTTGTCGATGATCGGGACCGGCGTACCGGCCGGCGCCACCAGGCCATTCCAGGTGGTCGCGGTATAGCCCTTCAAGCCCGCTTCTATCATCGTGGGTACGCCGGGCAGCGCCGCCGACCGCGTCTGGCCGGTCACCGCCAGGGCGCGCAGCTTGCCGGCCTTGATTTGCGGCGTCGCCAAAGGCAGCACGCTGAACATCAGCTGCACCTGGCCGCCGATCAGGTCGTTGATCGCGGCCGGTCCGCCGCGATACGGCACATGGGTCATCTTGACGCCCGCATCACGCTCGAACAACGCCCCCGCCAGGTGCAAAGAGGTGCCGATTCCGGAGGACGCATAGTTCAGTTCGCCGGGATGGCTTTTCGCGTACGCGATCAGGTCGGCGACGGAATGGACCGGCAGCGACGGATTCACGACAAGTACGTTCGGCACGCTGCTGACCATGCCGACGGCGGTGAAGTCCTTGGCGGGGTCGAAGGGCAGGTTTTCATAGAGGCTGGCATTGGTCGCCAGGCCGGGGGCCGCCATCAGCAGCGTATAGCCGTCCGGCGCCGCCTTGGCCACAGCGTCCATGCCCAGATTGCCGCCCGCGCCGGGCCGGTTATCGACGAATACAGGCTGGCCCAGCTCCTCGGCCAGCCCGGGGGTGACCGTGCGCAGGACGACATCGGCCCCGCCGCCCGCCGGGAAGCCAAGCACTATCCTGATGGGCCGGTCCGGGTATGCACTGGCCGCGGCACTGCATACCGCCAGGCAGAGGCCGACGACAAGGTGGCGCACTTTCATGACTTCTCCTGTTAACTACCGGAAGACCCCGCCAAAGGCGCGGGCGGCTCCCAGAAAAATTCCGCGGAGTACTGGTAACGGTCTTCGCGAAAGAAATTGTCCGTCCAACGGATGGGACGTCCGTCCTGGAGATACGTGGACGCCTGGACGTGCATCACCGGGTCGCCCAGGCCGATGCGCAACAGGTCGGCAATGTGGGGCTCGGCGCGCGCGACGCTGATGGTGTGGGCGCTTTTCGCGACCTTCAGGTCGAAGTCGTTCCACATGATGTCGTGCAGGCTGCGATGCGGAAATTGAGCGATCGCGCCCTGCATAATGGCCGGCAAATAGCTCTCGACGACCGAAAGCGGCTCGTTATCGAGAAAATGGACCCGTACCAGCTTGAATAGCGGCGCGCCTTCTTCCAGGCCGAGAAAAGCCGCAATGGCGCCGCGCGCTGATACCATTTCAGAGGAAATGATGCGCGGATCGCTGGCGAGGGTGGCATGCAGCGGATCGGATAGATTACTAACGTATTTTGAGCGAGCGGATTCCCCGACGCGGCGCGTCCCCACCCCGCGCTGACTACTGAGCAATCCTTCGCGCTTGAGCTGGCTGAGGGCATGGCGGACGGTAGTCCGGCTTACGCCGAACTCCCGGCACAGCGCTTGCTCCGTCGCCAGCTGATTACCCTGGCCCCATTCGCCTGCCTCGATCCTGCGCCGCAGGACCTGCGCGATCTGATGATAGATCGGTACCCCGGCAGATAAAGTGTGCGTCGACATTTGTATTTAGTTTATAACGTTCGGTACAACAAGATGCCGCAAAAATACTCGACGCGCTGCACAAAGCCAAGCCCAGGATTGCGAGGTATTGGAAAACTCGCCAAATCGAGCGTGGCGCATGGTGGCATCCCGATTGTCGACATTTCCTGCTTATTGCGGCGGGACAATCTGAGGGCAATGCAGAGGACGGTGTGCAGCATCCGCACGGCGGCCCGCAATACAGGCCTTTTCTACCTGGCAGGTCACCGCATACCTCATGCGTTGCTACGCCGAGTCTACCTGTGCTCATTAAGCCAGTTCGAATTCTCGCCAGAATTCAAAATTGCCTCGCTCACAGGCGGAGGAGTAAATCGCTACATTGTGGACAGGCGTTCGATTTTTGACGGCGCGCAATACAGGAATCGCGCCGACGGCGACTGGCCTGACGTGATGGAACGCTATTATGGCCGGATTTTTGATTTATGCCGACCGCTGCTGGAAGGCTGTTCGATGGCCTTGGGCGCCCCGGCGGACTTTTTCCAATGCCTATGGCGTCATCCACTGCTGCACGGGAAGCTGATCCAAAATCGCGCCCCCGCGGCGGCAGCAGACAATCGTCCCGCCACCGCGGACCAAGCACACGACGCCATAACCATACTATGGACGGATGAAGTGGACGCCATCCGCGCATACGACCGGGCACCCCGCATGGCGGAAACCATGCCGGAGGACGCGCGGTTCAGCTGCCGTGTCGCGGATATCATGGCTCGCTGGTCCAGCGATCTGCATATTTCCGTCCCGCACCGCCTGTACGACGGTCCCGGCCGGGAGTCCTTTCTCATTCCTGTGCTGTACGGAAAAGAAAACAATATCCCGATTCAGTGCTCCAGCGGCTGTATTTTCACCAAGCCACCGGAACAGTTCGCCCTGGTGGTTTAGGGTTAATTGAGGAATACCTTTACAAGGAATAAACACGGGATTGAAGACGGCTATGCTTGTGCTTTTTTGTACCGTACAGTACAGTCAAGTCTGATCGGTACAACCGACAGTCTTCGCCCCTTCCTTCCCTACGCCATCGAGGTTTCCCATGAGCACGCGCCCGCCGCTTCCCCCCTTCTCCCACGAATCCGCCATCCAGAAAGTCCGCCTTGCCGAGGACGGGTGGAATAGCCGCGACCCGGAGAAGGTTTCCCTGGCATACACGGAGGACACCGCCTGGCGGAACCGTGCGGAATTCGCCCACGGGCGCGCCCAGGTGGTGGAGTTCCTGACCCGCAAGTGGCGCAAGGAACTGGATTACCGGCTGATCAAGGAATTGTGGGCGCACGACGGCAACCGTATCGCCGTACGCTACGCTTACGAGTGGCACGACGATTCGGGCAACTGGTTCCGCTCCTATGGCAACGAAAATTGGGAATTCGACGACGCGGGGTTGATGCGCCATCGCCACGCGTCGATCAACGATGTGCCCATCAAGGAAACGGAACGCAAATTCCACTGGCCCCTGGGACCGCGCCCGACGGATCACCCCGGACTGAGCGACCTCGGGCTGTAGACGAAGATTCAACCAGGGCGCCCGCAAGGATGCGCCCGTAACGCGAGCAGATATGCCAAGAACCGTCGCGGAGCGGCAGGACGTGATTCCAGTCCTGGTCGAGGTATTCCGGCGCTATGGATACGAAGGGACCAGCCTGAGCCGCATCACCGAAAGCACCGGCCTTGGCAAGGGCAGCCTCTATCACTTCTTTCCCGGCGGCAAGGACGAAATGGCCGCGGCGGTACTGGGGCATATCGATGACTGGTTCCAGCGCAGTATCTACGCGCCATTACGGGAAGCGCCGTCCGCGCGCGACGGTATCGCCGCCATGTTCGACAAGGTGTCGGCCTATTTCCTCTCCGGGCGCAAAGCCTGCCTGGTGGGCGTGTTTGCGTTGGGCAACGAGCGGGATCGGTTCTCGCAGGCGGTCTCGTCCTATTTCCGCGCGTGGGCGGGTGCCGTGACGGCTGTGCTCGAAAAGGGCGGACTGCCGCCGGCGCCGGCGCGCGAACTGGCCGAAGAAATCGTGGGCGGCATCCAAGGGGCCCTGGTCCTGGCACGCGCCTGGAACGACCCCCAGGTCTATTGCCGCATGGCGGGCGGGCTGCGCGAACGCGTCCTGCGCACGCTGCCGGAACCGGCAGCACCGCCACGCTGAACGCCCTCTATTCGCCAAACAGATTGCGCTGGATCTGGTCCAGGTGCTCCACCATCAAGCTGGCAGCCTGTGCGGCGTCGCGATCGCGCAGGGCGTTGACCATGGCACGATGCTGGCGCTCGTACTGCGCGCGGCGCGCGGGCGTCAGGGAATTGCGCTTGAGCCTGCCCCATTCACCCTGCTCGCGGACCTGATTCATCAACTCCAGGATCTGCATGAAAAACGCATTGTGCGTGGCCACCGCGAAAGCCTTGTGCAAGGCGCCATCCCAGTATTCGAACGCTTCGATCGAGCTGGCGGCCTCCGATTGCTCCAGGCAGTTGGCCATCGCGGAAAAATCGGCGGCGGTCGCATTGCGCGCGATCATCCCCGGCAATAGCGGTTCGATCAGGCGGCGCGCCTCCATCAGTTCGGCGGGGCTGACGTTGCCGTCGAAGCGCGGCAAGGCGGGCCCTTGCGCCATTGCATCCGCCTGCTCCGAGACAAAGGTCCCGCTGCCTACGGACTGGACGATCAGACCGCGCTCCCGCAAGTCCGACAGCACGCGGCGCACGGAGCCGCGCGAGGCCCCGAAGCGCACGCTCAGTTCGCGTTCCGGCGGCAGCTTCACCCCGGGGCGCAGCCTGCCGCCGAGAATTTCATCGCGCAGATAGCGCGATAGCGCCTTCGCTCCCGGCGAACGCAGGGATGCACCGGTGTCGGGCGCTTCTGCCTTGGTCTTCGTATCCATACGGCGAGCTTAAAGAAAGAGGACCAATTGGTCAATAATTTTGGATATTGGCTTGCGTCTAGGCCACATTGGTTCTACATTACGCGCTGTTTTGACCAATTGGACTATGGAGTTGCCATGAAATTTGCCCAGCTTTCCTATCAGGGCCAACGCACGATTGCCGTCGTCGACACCGAAAAAGGCCAGTTTTGGCCGGTTTCCGAACTGGCGCCCGGGTTTTCCGGCGATATGGTCCAATTGGTACAGGAATACGAGGCACTGAAGCCCAAACTGACGCCAACCGGCGCCGGCAAGGCCCTGAAGGACGCCAAAGTGCTTGCCCCGATCGACAAGCCGCGCCGCAATATTTTCTGCGTCGGCAAGAACTACCACGAACATGCGGCCGAATTCAGCAAGTCGGGATTCGACAGCAGCGCCAAGGAAGGCGAGCACGCGCCGGAGGCGCCGGTCGTGTTCACCAAGCCCGCCAGCACGGTGATCGGTCCCGACGACAAGATCCCCCCGCATGCGGAAGTGGCCAAGCAGCTGGACTACGAGGTCGAGCTGGCCATCGTGATCGGCAAGCCGGGACGCGGCATCAAAAAGGCCGACGCTTTCAAGCACATCTTCGGCTACACCATTGTCAACGACTTCACCGCGCGCGACCTGCAGAAGCTGCATCGGCAGTGGTTCCTGGGCAAGGCCCTCGACGGTTTCTGCCCGATGGGACCCTACGTCGTCACCAATGACGCGCTGGACGCCACCAATCTGGACGTGAAGTGCTGGGTCAACGGCGAGCTGCGCCAGAACTCCAACACCTCGCTGCTGATTTTCGATATCCCCACCCTGATCGAAACGATCTCGGCGGGCATCGAATTGCAGCCCGGCGACGTGATCGCCACCGGCACGCCGGCCGGCGTGGGTATCGGCTTCAATCCGCCCAGGTTCGTCAAGTCGGGCGACGTGATGCGCATGGAGATCCAGGGCATCGGCGTGCTGCAGAACGCGGTCGCCTGATCGCGCGCGGACACGGCACAAAGCACAGCAAGACGCTATACCTTCCGAGGAGACATCGATGAAGACCTTCCTGCGCGGCCTGGCGGCCGCAAGCCTTGCCGCATGCGCGGCCGTCGGCATGAGCGCGCCGGCGGCGGCCGCGCCCTACCCCGATCACCCCGTGACGATCATCGTGCCGTTCGGCGCGGGTGGATCGGCCGATGTCTACGCCCGGGTACTGGCGCAGCAACTGGGCCAGGAAACCGGTCAATCCTTCGTGGTGGAGAACCGCCCCGGCGCCGGCGCCGTGATCGGTACGCAATACGTCGCGAAAGCGGCGCCCGACGGCTACACGCTGCTGATGATGTCCAATACGCAGACGGTCAACGAAACGCTGCTGCACAACAAGCCGTATGAACTCATGCGCGACTTCACGGCGGTCGCGCCGGTGAACGAAGCGCCGCTGGTACTGGTGGTGCGCGATGGCTTGCCGGTCCACAGCGTGCAGGAGTTGATCAAGGCGGCCAAGGCCAAGCCGGGCCAGCTCAACTACGCATCGTCTGGCACCGGCACGCCGTACCACATGGCCGGCGAACTCTTCAAAAGCCTGACCGGCGTGAATATTGTCCACATCCCCTACAAGAGCAGCGGCGGCGCGCGCACCGACGTGCTCGGCGGCCAGGTCGATATGATGTTCGACGCCGTCAGCACGATGACCGACCTGATTCAGACCAAAAAGGTGCGGGCGCTGGCCACCACGGGCAATACGCGCTCCAGCGTGCTGCCGGAGGTGCCCACCATGGCCGAGGCCGGCGTGCAGGGCTACACGGCCACCCTGTGGCTGGGCCTGCTGGCGCCGAAGAATACGCCCAAGGAAGTGGTCGACTTTCTGAACGAGAAGATCGGCAAGATCGTCAGCGATCCGCAGATCGTGGCGGTATGGGCCAAGAGCGGCGTGACGCCGATGAAAATGACGCCCGCGCAGTTCACCGACTTCCTGAAGGGCGACATCGAAAAGTGGGGCGCGATCGTCAAGTCGGCGAACATCAAGGTGGATTGAGCGTCATGGCAGAGTACGCCGCGATCGCTTTCACCTTGAACGGCCGCCCCGCGCAGCTAAGCGTGGATGGCGAGCGGCGGCTGCTCGATGTGCTGCGCAATGACCTGGACCTGAAAAGCAGCCATTACGGCTGCGGCTCCGGCGAATGCGGTGCCTGCTTCGTGCTGCTGGACGACCGCGCGGTTCCCGCCTGCGATACGCCGATGTGGGCGGTCGCGGGCAAACGCGTGGTGACGTCCGAAGGCCTGGGCACGCCGCGCGACCCCCACCCGCTGCAGGCCGCGTTCATCGCGGAACAGGCCGCGCAATGCGGCTACTGCACATCGGGCATGCTGATCGCGGGTGCCGCGCTGCTGCAGCGTTGTCCGCTGCCCTCCGATGTCCAGATCCGCGAGGGCATGGAACGCAACCTGTGCCGCTGCGGTACGCAGCTGCGCGTCATCAAGGCGATAAGACGCGCGGCCGACGGCAGCGCAGGCGGGCCTGACCGGCGCGATGTGGACGCCGCGGATCACGGCCAGGGAGACGAATCCCGATGACAACGCCCCCTTCCCTGCCGCCCAGCCTGCAGGCCAACGCCAGACTGTCGACCTGGCTGCGCGTGGATCCGTCCGGCCATATCGAAGTCCGCTCCGGGAAAGTAGAGATCGGCCAGGGCATATTGACGGCATTGGCGCAGATCGCCGCCGAGGAGCTGGACGTCGCGTTCGACCGCATCCGCATGGTGCCCGCGGATACGGCGAACAGCCCCGACGAAGCCGTGACCTCGGGCAGCCTGTCCATCCAGCACTCCGGCTCCGCCTTGCGGCACGCCTGCGCGCAGGCGCGCGCGATTCTGCTGGAGACGGCCGCGGCGCGGCATGGCGTCGCCGTCGATACCCTGACCGTGATCGACGGCGCCATTCATTGCGGCGGCGTGCGGCTGGCGGCGTATTGGGAGCTGGCCGACGAGGCGCTGCTTGACCGTGCCGCAAGCCCGCAGATCGCGCCCAGGCGGCGCGATGCCTATCGCATCGTCGGCACCGCGCAAGCGCGTGCCGACATCGCCGAGAAAGTCTTCGGACAGTTCCGCTTTATTCATGACCTGGCGCTGCCAGGCATGGCCCACGGACGCATGGTGCGCCCACCATCGCCCGATGCGGAGCTGCTGGATTGGGACGCGGACAGCGTCTCGGCGTGGGACGGCATCCTGGCGGTGTGCCGCGATGGCTCGCTGGCCGGCGTCGTGGCCGAAACCGAGGCACTGGCCGAACGGGCCGCCGCCGCGCTGGCCAGGTCCGCCCGCTGGCGCGAGCGGGCCACGCTGCCCGACGTCGATGCGCTACCCGCATGGCTCAAGTCGCTGCGCACGGTGGACATGCGGTTGGGCAACGCGCGAGACACCGCCCCCGATCGCGAAAGCGGCACGGGCGCCGCAGCCCACCCTGCGGCGGGGGCCGCGCGCAGGACGTTCCGCGCAGCGTACAGCAAGCCGTTCATCAAGCACGGCTCCATCGGCCCGTCCTGCGCGCTGGCGCTGGCCGGCGAGGACACGCTTCAGGTGTGGAGCCATACGCAAGGCATTTTCAATCTGCGCAAGGACCTGAGCCTGGCGTTCGCATTGCCGGAGACGGCCATTGTCGTTCGCCACGTCCAGGGCGCCGGCTGCTATGGGCACAACGGCGCGGACGACGTCGCCTACGACGCGGCCTGGCTGGCGCGGCGCTGTCCGGGGCGGCCGGTGCGTGTGCAATGGTCTCGCGCCGACGAACTGAACTGGTCGCCGCATGGCCCGGCGATGTCGATCGAACTGCGGGCGGACGTGGACGAGGACGGCCGCATCGTGGCGTGGCGGCATGAGCTATGGAGTCCCGGCCACGGCCTGCGGCCCGGCCGTTCGTCCACGCCGACGCTGCTGGGCTCCTGGTACCTGGAGCGGCCTTTCGAACGACTGCATTCGGTGGATGCGCCACGCGCGGCGGGCGGTGGCGCCGATCGCAACGCCGAACCCATCTATCGATTCGAGACCACGGATGTGCTGTGCCACCGCGTGCTGGATGTTCCCCTGAGGACATCGTCCCTGCGCGCGCTCGGCGCCTATGGCAACGTCTTCGCCATCGAGTCCTTCATGGACGAACTTGCACGCGCGGCGCACGCCGACCCCCTGGCCTACCGCCTGGCACACCTGGCCGATGCGCGAGGCATCGCCGTCCTGCGACAGGCCGCCGCGATGGCGAACTGGGAACCCCGTATCGAGCCGCGCGGCGAAGGCCAGGGCATGGGTATCGGTTTCGCGCGCTACAAGAATACCGGCGCCTACTGCGCCGTGATCGCGGATGTCGACGTGCAGGAGCAGGTACGCGTGCGACGCCTGTGGATCGCCGTGGACGTCGGCCTGGTCATCAACCCCGATGGCGTGCGGCAGCAGATCGAGGGCGGCGCCCTGCAGGCGGTCAGTTGGACCCTGATGGAGGCGGCGCGCTTCGACCGCACCCGTATGCTGGGCGATAACTGGCAGGATTACCCCATGCTGCGATTCTCGCAGGTGCCCGAAGTGGAAGTGGCCATCGTGCAGCATCCCGGCGACGACCCGGTCGGTGCGGGGGAAGGATCGCTCGGCCCCACGGCGGCCGCGATCGGCAACGCCGTCTTCGACGCCCTGGGCGTGCGGGTCCGCGACCTGCCGCTGACCTTCGAACGCATCGCCGCCGCCATGGAAGACGAGCCCTGAAACCAAGATCCGCGCGCGATACCGCGCGGAAGAAAACCCGGAATCAACCAAGGATACGGATGAAACTGAACCTCTTCAGCGGCGGAGCCGCGAAAGCCGTCGTCACCGGCCTGCAAGCCGAGTTCGAACAACGCCACGGCGCCACGCTGCAAGCCAGCTTCGGTGCGGTGGGCACGATGCGCGACCAGTTGCTGGCCGGCGCGGCCTGCGATGTGATCATTCTTTCCGATGCGCTGATCAAAGACCTGGAGAAGCAGGGGCACGTGGTCGCCGGCAGCGCCCGTCCGCTGGGACGGGTCGAAACCGGCGTGGCCGTGCGTACCGGCGAGCCGGCCGTCGCCGTTGACGACGGCGACGCGCTGAAGGCCACGCTGGCCGCGGCGCGCGGGCTGTACGTGCCCCATCTGCAGCAGTCGACCGCCGGGCAGCACATCGCCAACGTGCTGCGCAGGCTGGGACTGGACGGGGCCCTGACGGGCCGCATACACGAGTATCCCAACGGCGCCGTGGCGATGGGCGAACTGGCCAGGACGACAGGCGACGGCATGATCGGCTGCACGCAGGTGACCGAGATCCTGTACACGCCGGGCGTCACGCTGGTGGGGGAACTGCCGAAGGAATATGGCCTGAGCACCGTATACACGGCGGCATGCTGCAGCAAGGCGGCCGATCCGGCGGGCGCCAGGGCCTTCGTCGAGGCGCTGGGCGGCGCGGAGTCCCTGCCGCTGCGCAGGCAGGCCGGATTCGTGGTCTGAACTATCTGTGCAATAGGCGTCGCATGGCCAGGGCCGCGGCGACGCCTATGACCAGCGTGAACATGAAGGCGGCCACCGCCAGGATGGGCGCCTGGTCCATGAAGTCGCCGGTCAGCGTCGCGAACAACACGCCACCGCCATTCAAGACCGCCAGCGCCGCGCATCCGGTAAGGGTGGCCCGGAGACGACTGGCGCGGGCGCATAATGCGCCGCCCAAAATGGCGATGGCCACTACCGTGGCCATTCCCCAGAACAGACTTTCATACGCCATCGCATGGCCGCCTTCGGACGAAAAGCGGCAGTGTAACGGCCAAATTACCCGTTGCGCGAATACTCGGGTTCGCCGTTGTAGCGCACGCCGCGTATGCCCTGGAACAGCTGGCGGCAATTGCGTTCCGCTTCGTCCTGCGACGCGAAGGCCCGGCCACCTGCGAGCGTCCAGCACTTCTCCGGCGCATTGACGCCGATCTTGCGAGTCCACACCTGCACCCGGTATTTGCGGTCCTCGTCGGCGGCCACCGCGCAACGCACACGAAATCCATTGACCGTACGAGTCTCCATGTGAACTCCCTTGAGTGAGCAGCTCGCCGGGATGGCGGCCAGTGAGCGGCATTTTGCCGCGCCAACCGGGACGCCTTTATTGCGGCTTGGAAACCAAAAGCGATAAAGATTTTCTGAGTACGAATGCCATTCGGGCGAAAAAACGTCGGCATACCGCCGCATCCGGGCCGGTCTTTGTAACGGTGTATGAATACGGCGGCGCAGCCTACGGATGAGCACACCTGTTTCACCCCATTTCGCACCTGGGGATACTTCCGGCAATTTGCCACACGAAAAACCACAAAACCCCAAAATTACACATAACGCGCCGGTCGATGTAGCGGATTGTCGCCTTTTGATGGCTTGCACGGCAGGCGCGGCCTCGCGTTTTCCCCGACAATGGGGCCGTCATTTTCCACAGCTGCCATGGCAGCAAAGCGCAGGAACATCATGATCAAACGTTGGATAGTCTCTGGTCTTGGCGCCGCCGCCCTGCTGGCCTCGGGTGTCGCGATGGCTCGTGTGGATGTAGGGATTTCCATCGGCGTTCCGCCGCTGATCGTCGGCGCCCCGGTCTATGCCGCGCCCGCCCCGGTCTATGTGGCCCCGCCGCCCCCGGTCTACGTGGCGCCGCCCCCTGTGGTGGTGGCCCCCCGCCCGGTCTATGTCGCGCCGCGGCCCTACTATTACCCCGGCCCTTACTATGGTCCCCGTTACCATGGCGGCCCGCGCTACTATCACGAGCGCTGGGATGGCCATCACGGCAAGGGCCATCACCACTGATCCCCCGGCGGGAGGCAATTCCCGCCCATAACGGAGCCGCCATCCGGCCCAAAAACAAACCCGCCTCGGCGGGTTTGTTTTTGGGTTGCGGCCAGGCCCCCGAACGGGGCAACGGCAGCGGGCGAGCCGGTTCCCGTGGACTTAGGGACGCAGTACCGATACGCCCCCCATATAGGGCTGCAAGGCCTGGGGGACGAGCACCGTGCCGTCGGCCTGCTGGTAGTTCTCCAGGACGGCAACCATCGTACGGCCCACCGCCAGGCCGGAGCCATTCAAAGTATGGACGTACTCCGGCTTGCCCTGCGCATTGCGGAAACGCCCCTGCATCCGGCGCGCCTGGAAGTTCTCGCAATTCGATACGGATGAGATCTCACGCCAGGTGTTTTGGGCGGGCAGCCAGACTTCCAGATCGAAAGTCTTCGCGGAATTGAAGCCCATGTCGCCCGTGCACAGCAGCATGACGCGATACGGCAGCCCCAGCAGTTGCAGGACACGCTCGGCGTGGCCGACCATCTCGTCCAGGGCCGCATAGGACTTTTCCGGCTGCACAATCTGCACCATTTCAACCTTATCGAATTGGTGCTGGCGGATCATGCCGCGGGTGTCGCGGCCGCCGCTGCCCGCTTCCGAACGGAAGCAGGGCGTATGGGCCGTCAGCTTCAGGGGCAGGTCGCCATCGGCCAGGATGGCGTCGCGGGCGACGCTGGTCAGCGTGACTTCCGACGTGGAAATCAGGTATTGGTCTTCGCGGACGTACGGTTTGCCTGCGTCATCCACGCGGGGGTCGTCGTCGGCGCCCCCCTTGGTCACCCAGAACATGTCGTCCTTGAACTTCGGCAACTGGCCCACGCCGTATAGCGTGGAACTGTTGACGATGTAGGGCGTATAGCATTCCGTATAACCATGCTGGCCGGTGTGCAGATCCAGCATGAATTGCGCCAGCGCCCGATGCAGGCGCGCGATCTGGCCGCGCATGAAGGAAAAGCGCGCGCCCGACAGTTTGGCCGCCGTATCGAAATCCAGGCCCAGGGGCTCTCCGACGGCGACGTGGTCCTTCGCTTCGAAAGGCAAAGGCGGGGGATTGCCGTCCGGGCCGGCCTCGGCGGGAAGCCAGCGGCGGACTTCCACGTTATCGTCGCTGGACGCACCGACCGGCACGCTGGGATGCGGCAGGTTGGGTACCACGCGCAGCAGATCGGTGAGCGATTCCTGCACGTCGGCCAGGTCTTCTTCCAACTGCTTCAGGCGCGCAGGCAGGGCCTGCGATTCGGCCATCACGGCGCTGGCGTCTTCCCCTTTGGCCTTGAGCTGGCCGATCTGCTTGGCCAGGGCATTGCGCCGTGCCTGCAAGGACTCTGTCTCTGTCTGCACGGACTTGCGGCGCGATTCCAGCGCATTGAAGCGTTCCATATCGAATTGGACGCCACGGGTCTTGAGCCGGTCGACGACGGTTTGCAGGTCTTTGCGCAGCAGGGTGGGGTCAAGCATGGTTCTCTGGGGGCGGAGTTGGGGAAGGCGGGGCCATGGGCCCTATCGTTCGCCGGACTTGGCCTGCGCGTCCAAATCGCGCAGGAAGGCCAGCTTCTGCTGGATTTTAGCTTCCAGGCCGCGGTCGGTCGGCCGGTAGAACGTGGGATGCAGGCCGTCGGGGAAATAATCCTCGCCGGCGGCATAGCCGTGCGGCTCGTCATGGGCATAGCGATAGGCGTGGCCATGGCCTAGCTGCTTCATCAGCTTGGTCGGCGCGTTGCGCAGATGCAGGGGCACCGGCGCGCTGCCGTGTTCCTCTGCGTAGCGGCGCGCGGCGTTGTAGGCGTTGTAGACCGCGTTGGACTTGGCCGCGCAGGCCAGGTAGACGACTGTCTGCGCCAGCGCGAGTTCGCCTTCCGGCGAACCCAGGCGTTCGTAGATATCGGCGCCGTTCAGGGCGATTTCGGTCGCGCGCGGATCGGCCAGGCCGATATCCTCGATGGCCATGCGCACCAGGCGGCGAGAGAGATAGCGGGGATCCGCGCCGCCATCGATCATGCGCGCGAACCAGTACAGCGCGGCGTCGGGGTCCGAGCCCCGCACCGACTTGTGCAACGCGCTGATCTGGTCGTAGAAGGCGTCGCCGCCCTTGTCGAAGCGGCGCAGGTTTTGCGATAGCGACGTTTCCAGCCATTCGGCGTCGACGATGTCGCGATGCGCCGTACGCGCCGACTCCGCGACGACTTCGACGGCGTTGATCAGCCTGCGGGCATCGCCGTCGGCCCAGCCGGCGAGCTGTTCGCGCGCGCTGTCGTCAAAGCGCATGGCCGCGTCGTCGGGAAAGGTGGCATTCAACTCTACCAGGGCGCGATCGATCAGCTGCATCAGTTCCTGCGCGGTCAGCGATTGCAGGACATACACGCGGGCGCGCGACAACAGCGCGGAATTGACCTCGAAAGAGGGATTTTCGGTGGTGGCGCCGATAAAGGTGAACAGGCCGCTTTCCACATAGGGCAGGAAGGCGTCCTGCTGAGCCTTGTTGAAGCGGTGGACTTCGTCGACGAAGAGGATGGTGCGGCGCCCCTGGCCTTGGGCGACCTGGGCCACCGCGACCGCGTCGCGGATGTCCTTGACGCCGCCCAGCACGGCCGAAATGGCGATGAACTGGGCGTCGAAGCCATCGGCCATCAGGCGCGCCAGCGTGGTTTTGCCCACGCCCGGCGGGCCCCAGAAAATCATGGAATGAGGACGCCCGGATTGGAAGGCCACGCGCAGCGGCTTGCCTTCGCCCAGCAGATGGGATTGCCCGACGACATCGTCCAGGGTGCGCGGACGCAGGCGTTCCGCCAGCGGCACGTGGGCCCGCTGCGCCGGGTCCGCGGCGAACAGATCGTTGCTCATGGGGAAAAGGAGACAGAATCGGAGAAGTATTACACCAGATATGAGGGCGAACCACCGCGCACGCAAGCGGCACGCCGCCCCATGTGTGCAGGCCGGCCGGTTGATACCGCAGAAGGTGCTCCCGACCGGGCCGGGTGCGCGAATGGCAATGGCTTTGGATGAAACGGAAACGGCACCGGCGCGGCATGGGCATCTTCGGGTAAACCCCGGCTGGCGCCATGTAAATAATTTTCAGGATAATCGCAAAAAACAGATTTTCCGGTAAAAATTTTCACGGCGGTGGCGCCATGACCGATTCCCAGCTTTCCTATCCCGCCCTCGACCCCGTCGGAAAAGGTCTCGGTTCCCTTCCGGCCGGCTGTACGCCGGCCCAGGCCGCCAGCCTGGGCTGGAACCTGCTGGCCGAAGATGTCAGCCTGCCCGCGGCCGTCCTTTACGAGTCCCGTGTCCGCCATAACCTGGCCTGGATGCAGGAATTCATGCGCGCCTACCAGGTGCAGTTGGCGCCGCACGGCAAGACGACCATGAGCCCCGCCCTGTTCCATCGCCAGCTGCAACACGGCGCCTGGGGCATCACGCTGGCCACCGCGCCGCAGGTCCATGCGGCCTACCGGTACGGTGTGCGGCGCATCCTGATGGCCAACCAGCTGGTCGGCCGCGCCAACATGGCGCTGGTCGCCCGGATGCTGGAGGATCCGTCCTTCGAATTCTGCTGCCTGGTCGATGACCCGGCCAATATCGCGCGGTTGGGCGAATACTTCGCCGAACAGGGCCGCGTGCTGCGGGTGCTGGTCGAACTGGGTGTGCCCGGCGGCCGTACCGGCGTGCGCGACGACGCCGCGCTCCAGCGCGTGGCCGACGAAGTGGCGCGCTGGCCGGGCTCGCTGGCGCTGGCCGGCGTGGAACTGTACGAAGGCGTGCTGTCCGACGAGAACAGCATCCGCGACTTCCTGCGCCGCGCGGTGTCCACCCTGCGCGGCCTGCAGACGCAGGGCCGGCTGGCGGCGGGCACGGCAATCCTGACCGGCGCCGGGTCCGCGTGGTTCGATGTCGTGGCGCAGGAGTTCTCCGGCCTGGACATCGGCCGCCCGCTGGACATCGTGCTGCGGCCGGGCTGCTATCTCAGCCACGACGTGGGCATCTATCGCGGCGCCGCCGAACGCATCGGCCGCGACAACGATGTGGCCCGCGGCATGGCGCCCGGCCTGATGCCGGCGCTGCAGGTCTGGGCGTATGTGCAATCGCTGCCCGAACCGGGCCGCGCCATCATCGGCATGGGCAAGCGCGACGCCGCCTTCGACGCGGGCCTGCCCGTGCCCGCGCGGCACTTCCGCCCGGGCGCCGCATCGCGCGGCGGCGCGGCCCCCTCGCCGGCCCCGTCCGGCTGGGAAGTCACCGCGATGATGGACCAGCACGCATTCATGCGCATCGCCGATGGCGACGACATCCAGGTCGGCGACATGATCGGCTTCGACATCTCCCATCCCTGCCTGACTTTCGACAAATGGAAGCAGGTCCTGCTGGTGGACGACGACTACCGCGTGGTGGATATCGCGCAAACCTTTTTCTGACCGCGCTGTCGGCGCCGTCGCTGCAACCGCTTTCCGATCTGCAATCTTCCGCCCGGCGGCACCGTCCGTCCTGACCTTCTGGAGCACACCCGATGAACGCATTGGTCTCCCGTCGCCGCGACGGGCTGAAAACCCTTCTGCTGGCGGCCGCGCTGGGCGTGGCCGCTTTGGCCGGCCCCGCGCACGCAGCGCCCGTCAAGGGCGGCACGATCTCGGTAGCCACCATCGGCGAGCCGCCGACGCTGGATCCGATGGCCAGCACCGCCGACCTGGTCGGCATGATCAGCCAGCACATCTACGAAACGCTGTACACCTTCGACGCCAAGTGGAACCTGACGCCGCTGCTGGCGCAGGCGCTGCCCACCGTCAGTGCCGACGGCCTGACCGTGACCATACCCCTGCGGACCGACGTCAGCTTCCATGACGGCAGCAAGATGACCGTGGATGACGTTATCGCATCGCTGCAGCGCTGGACCACCACGGCCACGCGCGGCAAGCAGACCGCCCCGCTGATCAAGGCCATCGAAGCGGCCGACGACCACACCGTGCGCATCAGCCTGACGCAGCCCTATGCGCCGTTGACCGCACTGCTGGCCATGAACAACGCCGCGGCGGTCATCATGCCCAAGAGCAAAATCGCGGCGACGATCACCGACTACATCGGCACCGGTCCCTATATGGTCAAGGCCCGCGTGCCCGATCAATACCTGCAACTGGTGCGCTTTCCAGGCTATAAGTCCCGCGCCGGCCAGCCCGACGGCTACGGTGGCGCGCGCGAACAGAACCTGGACGAAATCCGCTTCGTGCCGGTGCCCAACGCGAATACGCGGCTGGAAAGCGCGGTGGCCGGCCAGTACGACTACGTCGATTCGATCGCCGTGGAATCCGCCGGCAAGCTGAAGTCGAGCAAGTCGCAGGCCGTCCTGCTCAAGCCCTTCGGCTGGCCCCGCCTCGTCCTGAATACCAAGCAGGGCATCATGTCCAACCTGAAGATGCGCCAGGCCGTGCAAATGGCGCTGAACGAAGAGGACATGCTGGCCGCGGCCTTCGGCAGCACGGATTACTACACGGTCGACGGCGCCATGTATCCCAAGGGCTACCCCTGGTACACCGATCGCGGCACCAAGGCCTACAACAAGGGCGATACCGAGGGCGCCAAGAAACTGATTGCCGCCTCCGGCATTCCCGACCGCACCATCCGTATCCTGACCAGCCAGCAGTACGAATTCCACTACAAGATGGCCCTGGTCGCCGCCGAATACCTGAAGCAGGCCGGCTTCAAGGTGGACATGCAGGTGGTGGACTGGGCCACGCTGACGCAGCGCCGCCAGGATCCCGCCCTGTGGGACATCTTCATCACGCACAGCCCCTTCCTGCCGGAACCGGCGCTGATCGACTTCCCATCGAAAAACTCACCGGGATGGTGGGACACGCCGCGCCGCAACCAGGTCCTGGACGCTTTCAACCGCGCCACGTCGCAGCAAGAACGCGTCAAGCTCTGGGGCGACGTCCAACAGGCCATATTCGATGAAGTGCCCTTCATCAAAGTGGGCGACTTCAACGCGGTGGCGGCCAAGTCGCCCGCGCTGGAAGGCGTGACGCCGGCGCCCTGGCCGTACTTCTGGAATGCGTGGAAGGCGTCGAAGTAAGCGGCGCATCGAGGATTCCCTGTGTTGTCCTATCTATTCAACCGCCTGGTCGGCCTGGTCGCCGTCATGTTCCTGGTGGCCACGATCGTCTTCGTGATCATCCGGATCACGCCCGGCGACCCGGCCGCGGTGATGCTCGGTCCCGAGGCCAGCCAGCAGGATATTTCGGCCCTGCGCGCGCGCCTGGGACTGGACCGGCCACTGCCCGTGCAATACGTGACGTGGCTGGGCCAGCTGGCGCGCGGCGACCTGGGCCAATCCATCTTCCTGAACAAGCCGGTGCTGTCGGCGCTGGCCGATCGCGCCGAGCCGACCTTCTGGCTGACGCTGATGTCGCTGCTGATCGCCACCGCCATCGCGCTGCCGGTGGGCATCCTGTCGGCGGTCAGGCGGGGCACCGCGCTGGACCAGTCCGTACTGAGCTTTTCGATGTTTACCTCCAGCGTGCCCAGCTTCTGGCTGGGACTGCTGCTGATGCAGGTCTTCGCGGTGAAGCTCGGCTGGCTGCCGGTGTCGGGCTATGGCGGGCCGGATGCCTCGTTCGGCACGCGGCTCAGCCATCTGATCCTGCCGGCCGTCGTGCTGGGCCTGGTCAATTCCGCGCTGATCACGCGCTTTATCCGCGCCAGCATGCTGGACGTGCTGCGCGACGACTACGTGCGTACGGCGCGCGCCAAGGGGCTGCCGGAACGCAAGGTGATCGTCAAGCATGCCGTGCGCAACGCGCTGATCCCGATCCTGACCGTCCTGGGCCTGACCACGGCCCTGCTGGTCAGCGGCGCGGTGGTTACCGAAACCGTATTCGGCCTGCCCGGCGTGGGCAGCCTGGTGGTGTCCGCGGTGCTGCGCCGGGACTATCCTGTGATCCAGGGCGCCTTGCTGGTCGTCGCGGCGATCTACGTACTGATCAATCTACTCATCGACCTGCTTTATCTGGCGGTCGACCCGCGGGTGCGCTACTGATGTCCATGGCCATTTCCTCGCAAGCCGGCGGCGAACGCTGGCAGGTGCTGCGCCTGCTGGTCGCGCGCAAGACCGTCCTGCTGAGCCTGATCGTCCTGATCGTGCTGGTGGGCGCCGCCCTGCTGGCGCCGTTGATCAGCCCCTACGATCCCTTCAAGCTGTCCATCGTGAACCGCCTGAAACCGCCCGGCGCCGCACACTGGTTCGGCACCGACGATTTCGGCCGCGACGTCTTCAGCCGCGTCATCTACGGCGGGCGCCTGTCGCTGACGGTGGGCTTTTCCGTGGTGGTGCTGTCCAGCATACTGGGCATCGCGCTGGGGCTGATCGCGGGCTTCTTCCGCCGCGCCGACAAATTCGTATCGCGGCTGATCGACGCCATGATGGCCTTCCCGGACATTCTGCTGGCGATCTCGCTGGTGGCCGCGCTGGGCCCCTCGGTACTGAACGTCGTGATCGCGCTGGGCATCGTCTATACGCCGCGCCTGGCGCGCATCGTGCGCGCGTCCACGCTGGTGATCCGCGAACTGCCGTTCGTGGAGGCCGCGCGCGCGCTGGGCGTGCCGACCCGCCGCATCGTCGCCGTGCACGTGCTGCGCAACCTGGTTTCCCCCATCCTGGTGCAGGGCACGTTCATCTTCGCCTACGCCATCCTGGCCGAAGCGGGCCTGTCTTTCCTGGGCGTGGGGGTGTCGCCCGATATCCCGACCTGGGGCACCATGATCAACGCGGGGCAGCAGTACATGGGATCGGCGGACTGGATCATGATTTTTCCGGGCATCGCCATCGTGTTGTCGGTGCTGTCCCTGCAATTGGTGGGCGACGGGTTGCGCGACGTGCTGGACCCGCGCCTGCGCAAGGAGTTGTAAGCCATGACGGCAAGCACACGCGACGTCGTTCTTTCGGTGGAAGGACTCAAGACGTGGTTTCATAGCCGTGACGGCATCGCCAGATCGGTGGACGGCGTGACCTTCGACCTGGCGCGCGGCGAAACGCTGGCCATCGTCGGTGAATCGGGCTCCGGCAAATCGGTGACCAGCCTGTCCATCATGGGCCTCCTGCCCAAGCCGGCCGGGCGCATCGAGTCGGGCAGCATCCGCTTTCGCGGCCGCGACGGCGCCGAGCACGACCTGGCGAAGGCATCGGCGGCGCGCATGCGCGACATCCGCGGCAAGGAGATCGCCATGATCTTCCAGGAGCCCATGACCAGCCTGAACCCGCTGTACACCGTGGGCGACCAGATCGCCGAAGCGGTGCTGCAGCATGAAGGCGGTACACGCGCCGCCGCGCTGGGCCGCGCGCGGGAAATGCTCGAACGCGTCGAGATCCCCGCCGCCGCGCGGCGCGTGCACGAATATCCGCACCAGATGTCGGGCGGCATGCGCCAACGCGTGATGATCGCCCTGGCGCTGGCCTGCAACCCCTCCGTGCTGATCGCGGACGAACCCACGACCGCACTGGACGTGACGGTGCAGGCGCAGATCCTGGACCTGCTGCGCCGCCTGCAGGCCGAATCGGGCATGAGCATCCTGTTCATCACCCACAACCTGGGCGTGGTGGCGGAAATCGCCCACCGCGTGGCCGTCATGTATGCCGGCCGCGTCGTCGAGGATGCCGACGTCTACGACCTCTTCGAACGCCCCAGCCACCCCTACACGCGCGGCTTGCTCTCCTGCATTCCGACCGACGCCCTGCTCGCCAGCGGCGAGCGCCTGCGTGCCATCCCGGGCAACGTGCCGAGCGTGCTGGACCTGCCGGCCGGCTGTACCTACGCGCCGCGTTGCGAGCTGGCTTCCGCAGCCTGCACGCGGGCGGTGCCCGACCTGACCGACGTACGCGGAGGCCACCGCGCGCGCTGCATCAAAGTGATTCCTGCCTGATGGACGCCATGACCGACGCCTCCGCCCATGCCCGCACCGCCGGAAACGGCCCGGCGGCCGATGCCGGCCAATCCGGCGACGCCCGCCCCTTGCTGCGCGTGCAGGACCTGCGGGTGCATTTCCCCACCTCGTCGCGCCGCGGCGCGCCCGTCGTCAAGGCCGTCGACGGCGTCAGCTTCGACGTCGGACGCAATTCGATTGTCGGCCTGGTCGGCGAATCCGGTTCGGGCAAGACCACGACCGGCCGCGCGCTGCTGCGCCTGCTGCCCGCCACCGGCGGCCGCGTGCTGTTCGACGGCACCGACCTGAGCCGACTGGACGAGGGCGCCATGCTGCCCTGGCGCCGCCGTATGCAGATCGTATTCCAGGACCCGTATGCCAGCCTGAATCCGCGCATGACCGTGTCCGAGATCCTGGGCGAGGCCCTGGACACACACAAACTGGCGCGCGACCGCCGGCATGAGCGCATCGCCGAATTGCTGACGCGCGTCGGGCTGAACGCCGACCACGCCAGGCGCTATCCGCACGAATTTTCCGGCGGCCAGCGCCAGCGCATCGGCATCGCGCGCGCCCTGGCGGTCGAGCCGGACTTCATCGTCGCGGACGAACCCGTATCGGCCCTCGACGTCTCCGTGCAAGCCCAGGTGCTGAACCTGCTGCAGGACCTGCAGCGCGACCTTGGCCTGGCCATGCTGTTCGTGGCCCACGACCTGGCGGTGGTGAACTACCTCTGCGACGAAGTGGTCGTGCTGTACCTGGGCCGGGTCATGGAAAGCGGGCCGACGCGCCGGGTGTATACGGCTCCGCGGCACCCGTATACTCGCGCCCTGCTGTCGGCGGCGCCGGTGCCCGACCCGCGCGCGCCACGCAACCGCATCCTATTGAAAGGCGATATCCCCAGCCCCGTGGATCCGCCCTCGGGCTGCGTGTTCCGCACGCGCTGCCCGCACGCGATCGACGCCTGCGCCCAAACCGTACCGCAGCCCGAAGCGGTGGGCGGCGGCCAGATGGTGGCCTGCCTGCGCGCCGCCGAACTGGCCTGAAGGCCAGCCCCTGTTGCCACGAAGAACCGCCATGACCCAGATCCGCGACATCGTCTACCAGATCCGCAGCTGCCGCGATACGCTCAGCGCGACCGAACGCAAAGTCGCCGACGCCATCCTGGACGACATCGCGATGGCGGCCGGCGCCACGGTGGACCAGCTGGCCGGCAAGGCCGGCGTCAGCATCGCCACGATCTCGCGCTTCGCGCGTTCGGTGGGCTGCGACGATACGCGCGACCTGAAGATGAAACTGGCCCAGGCCAGCGCCGTGGGCACGCGCTTTCTCGACCGCAGCGTGCCGGCGGAGGAAAGCACCTTCTACGCGCGCATCTACGCGGACATCGAAAGCACGCTGCGCGCCCATCTGCCGCTTTACACGGAAACCCTGTTCGAGGACGCGATGGAGATCGTGCGCGGCGCGCGCATGACCTATGTGTTCGGCATGGGGGGCGCATCCGCGGTACTGGCGCAGGAAATGCAGTCGCGCCTGGTCCGCCTGGGCTATCCCGTGGCGGCCTATAGCGACGCCGTGCTGCTGCGCATGGTCGCCGCCACCCTGGACGAGCGCGACGCGGTGATCATGCTGTCGGCCTCCGGTTTGACCCCGGAAATGCTGTCCGGCGCACGCATCGTCAAGCAATACCGCGCGCGCATCGTGGCGCTGACGGACGCCACCGCGCCACTGGCGCAACTGGCCGATGTGGTCATCCCCGTGCGCACCGACGAAACCGACTTCATCTACAAGCCATCGTCGTCGCGCTACGCGATGATGCTGGCCATCGATCTGCTGGCCACCGAACTGGCCATGGCGCGGCAAGAGGAAACCCGCGACCGCCTGCGCCGCATCAAGCTGGCGCTGGACGAATACCGCGGCGGGCCCAACCGCCTGCCGCTTGGAGATTGACACGATGTACGACACCCTGATCGGCCCCGTCCGCGTGCTGGACGGCAGCGGCGCGGCCGAATTCCAGGCCAATGTGGCATTGCGCGAAGGCCGCATCGCGGCGATAGGCGTAGCCGACGACGTGCCGGCACGGACCCGGATCGACGGACGCCGCCGCGTACTGGCACCCGGCTTCATCGACGTGCACACGCACGACGACACCAACGTCATCCGCACCCCCGATATGCTGCCCAAGCTTTCGCAGGGCGTGACGACCGTGGTGGTGGGCAATTGCGGCATCAGCGCATCGCCGGCGCGGCTGCGCGGCGAAGTGCCGGACCCGATGAACCTGCTGGGCCGCGAGGACGACTTCCAATACCCCACGTTCGCCGACTATACGGCCGCGGTCGACCGCGCCGGGCCCGCCGTCAATGTGGCTGCCCTCATCGGCCATACCGCCCTGCGCAACAATCACATGGACCGCCTGGACCGCGTCGCCACGCCGGCCGAGATCGAGGCGATGCGCGCGCAGCTGCGCGATGCCCTGGCCCACGGCGCCATCGGGCTGAGCACGGGGCTGGCCTACGCCTCCGCCTTCAGCGCCAGCACCGACGAAGTCAAGGCGCTGGCGCAAGTGCTGGACGAGTTCGGCGCCCTGTACACCACGCACCTGCGATCGGAATTCGCCGAGATCATCGAGGCCATGCACGAGGCCTACGACGTCGCGCGCCATGCCCGCGTGCCGCTGGTCATCTCGCACCTGAAATGCGCCGGCGCCGGCAACTGGGGGCGCACCACCGAAGTCCTGGCCAGCCTGGAAGGCGCGGGCCGGATGCAGCACGTCGGCTGCGACTGCTACCCCTATTCCGCCAGCTCTTCCACGCTGGACCTGAAGCAGGTCACCGACGACTTCGACATCGATATCACCTGGTCCGCTCCGCATCCCGAACAGGCCGGGCGCAAGCTGGCCGATATCGCGCGCGACTGGGATGTACCGCTGATGGACGCCGCCCGCCGGCTGCAGCCCGCCGGCGCGGTGTATCACGGCATGCGCGAGGACGACGTGCGCCGCGTGCTGGCCCACAAGCTGACGATGATCGGCTCGGACGGCCTGCCCAACGACCCGCATCCCCATCCCCGCCTGTGGGGCGCGTTCCCGCGCGTGCTGGGCCATTACAGCCGCGACGTCGGCCTGTTTCCGCTGGCCGAGGCCGTGCACAAGATGACCGGGCTGTCGGCCGCGCGCTTCGGCCTGCGCGATCGCGGTTTGATCCGCGAAGGCAACTGGGCGGACCTGGTGTTGTTCGACCCGGAAACGGTCATGGACCGCGCCACCTTCGATGCGCCGGAGCAGGCCTGCGCCGGCATCGACGCGGTATGGGTCAACGGCGCGCTGTCCTACTGGCACGGCGCCGCGACCGGCGACCGCGCCGGCCGCTGGCTGCCGCGGCAGGGCGACCTGCGCGGCGGCTACCCCCTGTTGAATCACTGAACCAGCGAGGAAGCTTCCATGAGCGATACCCCCAAACCCGACGCCAACGGCATCACCCGCTACGGCGCGGGCGGCAGCACCGGCGGTGGCGGCACCCATATGCCATTCTCCAGCGCCGTGGCCGCCGACGGCTGGCTGTACGTGTCCGGCCAGGTCCCCATGGACGATGGCGAGGTCACCGAGGGCGGCATCGTGCCGCAGGCGCACAAGGCGATCCAACAGCTCCTGGCCATCCTGGCCGACGCCGGCTATGGCCCCGAACACATCGTGCGCTGCGGCGTATGGCTGGCCGACGCACGCGACTTCGCGTCCTTCAACAAAGTGTTCAAGTCCTACTTCGGCGCGAACCCGCCCGCCCGCGCCTGCGTGGAGACGCGCCTGGTGGTCGATGCGAAGGTCGAAATCGACTGCGTGGCGTATAGACCCCCCCCGAAGCGCTGAGCGCTTCCCCCCCCAGGGGGGCGACGCCAGACGACCGGCGGAGCCGGATCCTCGGCGTCCCGGATCTGCAACACCTGTTTTTTTTTGGGGGGGGTAGGCCCACCCCCGAGGCGCTACGCGCCTCCCCCTCAAGGGGGCGACGCTGGGGGACCGGTGGAGCCGGATCTTCGGGACCCCTGGTCGGCTGCACCTCTTTCATGCGGCGTGGGTGGCAGGGGTCAGGCCTGGGTGGGCGTTTCGCCGAATTCGTCCAGCAAGCGGCCGATCAGGGGGTTGCGGGCGTCGCGCCGGCTGACGCCATAGGCATCGGACCGGGCGCGCGCGCCCGCCAGCGGACGGAACACCGCGCCCCGCAGGGCCGAGTGCCGCAGCGCCTGCGGCACCAGCGCCACGCCCAACCCCTGCGATACCAGCGACACCACGGCCAGCCAGTGGCGCGCCTCGTGCCTGACCTGCGGACGGAATCCCGCCTCGGCGCAGATCGACAGGATGCGGTCGTGGTAATCCGGCGATACGCCCTGGCTGAACAGCACCAGGTGCTGGGCGCGCAGATCGGCCGGGCGCACGCTGGCCTTGCGCGCCAGCGGATGCCGCGCGGGCAGGCAGCACACGAACGGTTCCGATACCAGCAGGCGGCTTTCCAGTTCCTCCGGCATGCGGCTGGTATGCACGAAACCCAGATCCAGCCCGTTGTGCATCAGCTCGGTGATCTGCTCGCCGGAATTCATTTCCGTCAGCTTGATGCGCACGCCCGGATAGCGCGCCTGGAATCCGCGCAGGGCCTGCGGCAGGCCGCGATACAGCATGGCGCCGACAAAGCCGATACGCAGATTGCCGATCAGGCCCGCAGCCGCGTCGCGCGCCTCCAGCGCCGCCTCTTCCGCCTGCGCCAGGATCTTGCGTGCCGACAGGCGCATGGCCTGGCCCGCAGCCGTCAACCGGACTTCCTTGCTGTTGCGCTCGAACAGGCGCGCGCCGACGCTGTCCTCCAGCTGGCGTATCGCCACGGACAAGGGCGGCTGCGAAATCGCCAGCCGTGCCGCGGCACGGCCGAAGTGCAGCTCTTCGGCCAGCACGGAAAAATAGCGAAGGTGGCGCAGTTCCATGGCGACGGGAGCCCATGCGACGATATACAGATCGGATCGTACAAGACATATTCAATATTGGATACCTATCACGTGCGGACCTAGAATCGGCGCCATAAGCCCATACAAGGAGACACCGGCATGCAGGCAGCCGCCCCTCATCCCGTACCGGACCGCCATGGCGAAAATTTCTACGCCTGCGACGACCAGCTCCAGGCCCTGCTGCCGCTGTACCTCGCGCCGGACGTGCTGGCACACATGACGCCGCACTTCACCCGCCTGGGCGAACTGGCCGGTGGACGGCTGGACGATCTGGCGGGGATCGCCGACCGCAATCCTCCTACCCTGCAAATGCGCAGCCGCAGCGGGCTGGATGAACAGCGCGTGCTGAAGCACCCCGCCTATGTCGAAATGGAGCGGCTGGCGCTGAGCGAGTTCGGCCTGGGCGCGATGTCGCACCGGACCGAAACGCTGGGCTGGCGCGGCCCCATGCCGCCCATCGTCAAGTACGTGCTGACCTACCTCTTCGTGCAATCCGAGTTCGGCCTGTGCTGCCCGGTTTCCATGACGGATTCGCTGACGCGCACACTGCGCAAGTTCGGCGATCCCGAACTGGTACAGCGCTATCTGCCCCGCCTGACCTCGCTGGATTTCGACGAACTGGCGCAAGGCGCGATGTTCATGACGGAGCAGGCGGCCGGCTCCGATATCGCTGCCACGGCCACATCGGCGCAGCGCGACGGGAATGGCGACTGGCGGCTGCATGGCGACAAGTGGTTCTGTTCCAATCCCGATGCGGACCTGGCGATGGTATTGGCGCGCCCCGATGGCGCGCCGGACGGCCTGAAGGGCGTTTCGCTGTTCCTGTTGCCCCGCCGCCTGCCGGACGGCAGCGCCAATCGCTACCGCATCATCCGCCTGAAGGACAAGCTGGGCACGCGCTCGATGGCCAGCGGCGAGATCCGCCTGGAAGGCGCGGTGGCCTACCTGGTCGGCGAGCCGGGACGCGGCTTCGTGCAGATGGCCGACATGGTGAACAACTCCCGGCTGTCCAACGGCGTGCGGGCGGCGGGCCTGATGCGCCGCGCGGTAGCCGAGGCGGAATTCGTGGCGCGCGAACGCCGCGCCTTCGGCCGTCCCTTGTGCGATATGCCTTTGATGCGGCGCCAACTGGACAAGCTGCGCGTGCCGGCCGAACAGGCGCGCACCATGGTGTTCCAGACGGCGCGGGCCTTGGCCAGTTCGGATGCCGGGGAGCCGGATGCCTATGCCCTGCTGCGCATCCTGACACCCTTGATCAAGTTCCGCGCCTGCCGCGATGCCCGCAAGGTGACGGGCGACGCGATGGAGGTGCGCGGCGGCTGCGGCTATATCGAGGAATGGAGCGACCCGCGCCTGCTGCGCGATGCGCACCTGGGCTCGATCTGGGAAGGCACCAGCAATATCGTTGCGCTGGACGTGATCCGCGCCATCAAGCGGGAAAACTCGCTGCCCGTATTGAAGGCGCACAATCTTGCGCTGCTCGACGGCACGGACCTGGCGCCGGACTATGCCCAGGCGCTGCGCCTGGCGCTGGAGGGCGCTTGCATGCTGGCGCAAGCCGCCGCGCGCGACGGCGGCGAAGTGCTGGCGCGCCAGGCGGCCTCGGCGCTGTATCACTGCACGAGCGCCATCGCGATGAGCTGGGAAGCGGTGTCGACCGGATCGGCCGACCGCCTGCGCTGGGCGCAGCTGGCCCTGCTGCATCGCGTACTGCCCAGGGACCCGCTGGCCACCGGGGAGCTGCCGGAGTCATGGCACTGAGCGCACCCGGGGTATCCGCCATATCGCTGTATTGCTGTATCGCTGTATTGCTCTATCGCCCTACCGCCGCATCCGATGTATCCGCGGCCCTGCTGTACCCCGTCATGGCATGACGGCATGACTACAACAACACCGGAGACAAACCGTGCACAAGCGCACTTTCCTGACCCTGCTGTCCACCGCCTGCGCCGCGCTGGCTACCGTTGGCGCCGCGCCTGTCCAGGCCGAAACATTCCCGTCCAAGCCCTTGACGCTGGTCATTCCCTATCCCCCCGGCGGCCCCACCGACGCCATGGGCCGCACCCTCGCCACCGAAATTTCCCACTACCTGCCGCAGCCCATGATCGTGGAGAATCGTGCCGGGGCCAACGGCAACATCGGGGCGGAGTACGTGGCACGCGCGCAGCCCGACGGCTATACGCTCATGTTCGGCACGTCCGGACCGCTGGCCATCAATTCCAGCCTGTATAGCCAGATCAACTACGATCCCGTCAAGAGCTACGCGCCCGTGATCTACGTGGGCTACCTGCCCAACATCCTGGTGGTGAATCCCAGCATCCCCGCCAAGACCGTGCCGGAACTCGTGGCCTATTCCAAGACCCATCCCGGCAAGCTGGCATTCGCGTCGTCGGGCACCGGCGCGTCTTCCCATCTGGCCGGCGTGATGTTCAATGCCCTGGCCGGCACGGACTTCCTGCACATTCCCTACAAGGGCACCGGCCCGGCGCTGAACGACCTGCTGGGCGACCACGTGGCCATGAGCTTCACCGATGTGCTGACCGCCAAACCCTTCATCAAATCCGGCAAGCTGCGCGCCCTGGGCGTCACCACGGCCAGGCGCTCGCGCGCGCTGCCCGATGTGCCCACCGTCGCCGAACAAGGCTATCCCGGCTACGACGTCAGCGTCTTCTTCGGCATCGTCGTGCCCGCCGGTACGCCGCCGGACCGCATCGCCACCCTGAACAAGGCCTTCGTCCAGGCTTTGAATTCCGACAAGGTCAAGGCGCTGTTCGCCTCGCAAGGCCTGGAAGCCGCGCCCGACCATACGCCGCAGGCATTGGGCACGTTCATCGCGGAAGAAAAATCCAAGTGGGCCAAGGTCATCAAGTCGTCCGGCATCCCGCTGAACTGATACGGCCAATCCGGAGCAGCCCCATGGCCTCTATCCCCGACACCGGCGCGCTGGCCGGCATCCGTGTACTCGATATCTCGCGCATCCTGGGCGGCCCGTACTGCGGCCAGATACTCGGCGACCACGGCGCCGACGTGCTGAAGATCGAGCCGCCGCAAGGCGACGATACGCGCACCTGGGGACCGCCGTTCAAGGACGGCGTGGCCTCGTACTACATGGGGCTGAACCGCAACAAGCGCGTGCAGCACCTGGACCTGTCCCGCCCCGCCGGCCGCGATCGCCTGCTGGAGCTGCTGGAACATACCGACGTGCTGGTCGAGAACTTCAAGACCGGCACCATGGAACGCTGGGACATGGGCTATGACGCGTTATCGCGCCGCTTCCCGCGGCTGATCTGGTGCCGCGTTTCCGGCTTCGGCGCCGATGGGCCGCTCGGCGGCCTGGCGGGCTACGACGCGGCGGTACAGGCCATGAGCGGCATCATGAGCGTGAACGGCGAGGCCGGCGGCGAACCGTTGCGGGTGGGCCTGCCGGTGGTCGACATGGTGACCGGGCTGAACGCCGTCATCGGCGTGCTGCTGGCCCTGCAGGAACGCCACCGCAGCGGCAAGGGGCAGTTCGTCGAGGCAACGCTGTACGACAGCGGGCTGTCGCTGCTGCATCCCCATGCGGCGAACTGGTTCATGGATGGACGCAAGCCGCGCCGGACCGGCAACGCGCATCCGAACATCTATCCCTACGATACCTTCCAGACCGCCACGGAACCGCTGTTCCTGGCTATCGGCAACGACCGGCAGTTCGGCACGCTGTGCGAAGTACTGGGCTGCCCGGCGCTGGCCACGGACGAGCGCTTCGCCACGCCGGGGGGAAGATCGACGCATCGCGCCGAACTGAAGACGCTGCTGGAATCGGCGCTGTCCGCCTTCGATGCCGCCAGCCTGGTAGACCGGTTGATGGCCGCCAACGTACCGGCCGCGCCCGTGCTGGACATGGATGCCGCGCTGAACCATCCACACACCGCGCACCGCGGCATGGTCGTAGGCATCGGCGACGATTACCGGGGCCTGGGCGCGCCGGTCAAACTGAGCCGCACGCCGGCCAGCTATCGCCATGCCCCGCTGACGCCAGGCACGGACTTCGACATGGACTGATCACATATTGACCACGTCCACGCCCTTGGGCGGCGTGAACTGGAAATCCTGCGCGCTGATGTGGGGATTGGGCACGATATTCGAGAGGTCGACGCGCGTGGTCTGGCCGAAGGCATCCAGCAGCTCGATACGTACCGGCTGGTTGTCCTTGAAACCGATATCGACGCGGGAGAAACCCGCGTCCGTCGTGCGCGGCTTGGCACGCAGCCACTCCAGTCCATCCCGGGCCGGGAGGGCCGACACATCGAAGGACTGCTCCAAAGACCCGGACCCGAACAGAATGGCCGCCGGCGATGTGCCGATGGCCTGGTCCACCTTGCGCACCGTCACCTGGGCCAGGTCGGGATCGTACTGGTAGACCTGTTTGCCGTCGGCGATGATCAACTGTTCGTAGGGCTTCTGCACGGACCACTTGAACCTGCCGGGCCGCTGGAACGAAAACGTGCCGCTTTGCGGCGGACGCGGCTGCGACTGCTGCCCGCCCGTGGTCGCCTGGGTAAAAGACCCGGTGGCCGCCGTGACGGACGATACGAAAGCATGCAGCTGTTCCTGCGCGGTCGCCGCGGCATGGGCCGGCAGGCACATGCACAGGGACAGGACCGCGGCCGATGCCAGGTCGGCCAGACGACGTGATAGTCGGTTCATGCTTCCTCCCGCGCGGACGCCGGGACCAGGATTTCGCGGTTGCCGTTGGACTGCATGGCGGAGACCATGCCGGCCTGCTCCATTTGTTCCAGCAGGCGCGCCGCCCGGTTGTAGCCGATGCGCAGATGCCGCTGCACGAGGGAGATCGAGGCGCGGCGATGCTTGAGCACCACTTCGCAGGCCTGGTCGTACATCGGGTCGGACTCGCTGTCCGTGAACCCCGTGACGCTGCCCACGCCGTCGCCCGTTTCGCCTTCGACGCCGCCTTCCAGCAGGCCTTCGACATAGTTCGGTTCGCCCTGCGCCTTCAGGTGTTCGACCACGCGGTGGACTTCGTCGTCGGACACGAAGGCGCCGTGCACGCGCACCGGCAGCCCGGTGCCGGGCGGCATGTAAAGCATATCGCCCTGCCCGAGCAGTGTCTCGGCGCCCATTTGGTCCAGGATCGTGCGCGAATCGATCTTGGACGATACCTGGAAGGCGATGCGGGTCGGGATGTTGGCCTTGATCAGGCCCGTGATGACGTCCACGCTGGGACGCTGCGTGGCCAGGATCAGATGGATGCCGGCCGCGCGCGCCTTCTGTGCCAGGCGCGCGATGAGTTCCTCGATCTTCTTGCCCACGACCATCATCAGGTCGGCCAGTTCGTCGATCACCACGACGATGGTGGGCAAGGGTTGCAGCGGTTCGGGCTGGTCCGGCGTCAGCGAGAACGGATTGGGAATGGGCTCCTCGCGCTTGATGGCGTCGCGGATCTTGGTATTGAAGCCGGCCAGGTTGCGCACGCCCATTTTGCTCATGAGGCGATAGCGCTTTTCCATTTCGGCCACGCACCAGTTCAGCGCGTTGGCCGCATGCCGCATATCGGTGACCACGGGGGCCAGCAGGTGCGGAATGCCTTCGTAGACGCTCATTTCGAGCATCTTCGGATCGATCAGGATGAGCCGGGTCTGGGCCGCGTCGGCCTTGTACAGCAGCGACAGGATCATCGCGTTGATCCCCACCGACTTGCCCGAACCGGTGGTACCGGCCACCAGCAAGTGGGGCATCTTGGCCAGATCGGCGACGACCGGGTTGCCGGCGATGTCCTTGCCCAGGGCCATCGTGACGGTGGAGGCGCTGGCGTGATATGTCTGCGACCCCAGGATTTCCGACAGCTTGACCATCTGGCGGCGCGGATTGGGCAATTCCAGCCCCATCAGGTTCTTGCCGGGGATGGTCTCGACCACGCGGATGCTGACCAGGCTGAGCGCGCGCGCCAGGTCCTTGGCCAGGTTCACCACCTGGCTGCCCTTGACGCCGGTGGCGGGCTCGATTTCGTAGCGCGTGATCACCGGGCCGGCCTGCGCCGCGACAACGGTGACGGTGACCCCGAAATCGGCAAGCTTTTTCTCGATCAGCCGCGAGGTGAATTCGATGGTCTCCGCCGACACGGTCTCCTGCATCACGGGCGGCGGGTCGAGCAGGCTGATGGTGGGCAGGTCGCCCTCGCCATCCGGCGGCGAGAACAGCGTCTGCTGCTTTTCACGTTGCACCCGGTCCGACTTGGGCACCACGGTAATCGCCGGTTCGATGCGCACGGGTTGTTCGTGCACCAGTTTTTCCTGCTTGGCGACCACCTGTTCGGTGCGCGCGGCCTGCGCCACCTCGCCCAGCTTGCGATCCTGGCGCGCGTCCACGGTGGCGCGCGCGCGCCGCATCAGGCCTTCGATGAAGCCCCCGACGCGCTCGGCAATGGCCAGCCAGGAGAAGGAAAAGAAGAGGCTCAGCCCGGTGGCGACCAACACCAGGAACACCAGCGTCCCGCCGGTAAAACCGACGGCGCTGGACAGCTGCTGCGCCAGGGTATGCCCGATGACGCCGCCCGCGCCGCTGCCGCCGTCCGCGCTTCCCGGCAGATGCGTCCCCAAGGTATACAGGCGCAACGCCTCCAGGCCCATCGAGCCGAGCAGCAGCATGCCGAAGCCCACGCCCTGCTCCCAGCGCACCCGGGGCAGGGGTTCGAGATTGCCGCCCGGGGCACGCAGATGGCCGGCCAGCCGCCGATAGCCCGCCCGCACGCGGTGCAGCAGCAGGACCACCCACCACCATGCGGAAAATCCGAACAAATAGAGCAGGATATCGGCCAGGTAGGCACCCAGGGTGCCGCCCTTGTTGTGGACCACGCCCGCCGGCACGGAATGCGACCAGCCGGGATCGGCGGAACTCCATGTGGCCAGCACCAGGGTCAGCCATGCGGCCATGGCGGCGAAAAGTATCCACCGGGCTTCGCGCAGCAAAGAGGAAATTCGGATCTGCAACGGCGACGGGCCATTGCGCGTGTTGCGCGAAGCGCGCGGGGAAGCGGTTGAAATACGCGGCATAGGCCTCATTATAATTGGGCATTCACTTTGCCTAGCGTGCCCGATGACTACTCCCAAACATGCCCAACTGCTGATCCTCGGCTCCGGTCCGGCCGGCTACACCGCCGCGGTCTATGCCGCGCGCGCCAACCTGAAGCCGGTGCTGGTCACCGGGCTGGCGCAGGGGGGTCAACTGATGACGACGACCGAAGTCGACAATTGGCCCGCCGACGCGCAAGGCGTGCAAGGTCCGGAACTGATGCAGCGTTTCCAGCAGCACGCCGAACGTTTTAACACCGAAATCGTGTTCGACCACATCGCGAACGTGGATTTGACGCAACGGCCGTTTACATTGACCGGCGACACGGGCAACGTCTACACCTGCGACGCGCTGATCATCGCCACGGGCGCGTCGGCCAAGTATCTGGGGCTGCCCACCGAGCAGGCCTTCATGGGCCGCGGCGTATCCGGCTGCGCCACCTGCGACGGGTTCTTCTACAAGAACCAGGACGTGGTGGTGGTGGGCGGGGGCAATACCGCCGTCGAGGAAGCGCTCTACCTGTCGAATATCTGCCGTACCGTCACCCTGATCCACCGCCGCGACAAATTCCGCGCCGAACCCATCCTGGTCGACCGCATGATGGAGAAGGTGCACAACGGCAATATGAAGCTGAAGCTGTTCTCCGAGCTGGAAGAAGTGCTGGGCGACGACAGCGGCGTGACCGGCGTGCGCATCCGCGACACCAAGACCGGCCAGACCTCGGATCTGGCCGCCACCGGCGCCTTCATCGCCATCGGCCATCATCCGAACACCGACATCTTCCAGGACAAGCTGGACATGAAGGACGGTTACATCATCACCAAGAGCGGGTTGTCCGGCATGGCGACGATGACTTCCGTGCCGGGCGTTTTCGCCGCCGGGGACGTCCAGGATCACGTGTATCGCCAGGCGATCACCAGCGCGGCCACCGGCTGCATGGCGGCACTGGACGCGCAGCGGTGGCTGGAGAATGCGGGGCAGTAAGGCAGGTTTCGGCGATCTGAAGCGCCTGCACCAGCAGGCGCAGGCACGACGCCGGGACCAGGAAGCCACAGAGACCGCCGCGCGCGAAGCGCAAGCCAGCAAGGCGGCCGCCGGCCCGGCGCGCACCGCGCCACCCTCCAACCCGGAGGACGACCTGCGGGCCTTCCAGCGCGCCATGGGGGCTGTCACGCCCCTGCGCGCGGACGACCGCGTCGTCCACACCCAGCGGCGGGACCCCAACGATATTCCGACCCAGCGGCGGGCCGCCGCGCTGGGGGAAACCGCCCGGCGCGCGGACGCAGGCATCTCCGACGGAGGCGTCGCGCAGTTGCTGTCCGAGAACGGCACCGCCTACGTGCGGGCCGATGCCGCGCCCGACACCGCCCGCAAACTGCGGCGCGGCGAATGGCAGGCGGGCGCGGAACTGGATTTGCACGGATTGCGCGTCGAACAGGCGCGCCACGCGGTGCTGTCCTTCATCGACGAATGCCTGGAGCACGGCATACGCTGCGTGCGGGTCGTGCACGGCAAGGGCTATGGGTCGGAAGGGCTGAACCCCGTGCTCAAGGACAAGGCGCGGACCTGGCTGGTGCAGAAACCCGACGTCATCGCCTTTTCCGAGGCGCCCGAACGCGAAGGCGGGTCCGGCGCCTTACTGGTGCTGCTGCGACAGGCGGAAGAAACCCGCCGGTAAGGCGGCCCCGCCTCCTATGCGGACCCCAGGGGTGGATCGCTCTCGATAGCCCCGTCCCGGCGTCGCACTGTTGCATTGGCGCATGGATCTTCCCCGTTGATTTGGTCCGCTACTTGGCCATCCCTGGCGCGCATGCCGCGTGGTTGGAGACTATCGGCCGGCGAGGCAGATACGCCCTCGCCCATGCCTAAACGGTCCACAAGGAATCATTGCCATGATGACAAGCACCGCCAGCCCAAGCACCGCCAGCCGCATCTTCGACACGACGCAGGTCAGTCCCATTCCGCCCCTCCGGCAAGCGGGTGCGACGCTCCAGGCAGCGTTTTCCGGCTACCAGCCGGCAAGCACGCAAGAACTGGCCGACAAAGCCGGTGAGCGGGAAAAACCGGTCCTGGACTACACCCTGGAAGGCGTCGCCACGTCGGCTGCCGACCTGCGCGACAGCACGCGCCACGCACTGGATGATCTCGCCGCCAAAATCCGGGGCATCAAGGTCGACCATATAAAAATCGACGGCTACGATCCCGTCGCCAGCCTGCTGGGCGACGCGCGCGCGAAAGCCGTGGTGGGCTATCTGAGCGTCAAGGGCGTCGATAAAGACCTGATGTGGCCCGAAGGACACTGGCGCAAACCCTGGGACCGCGACTTCAAGCTGGCGGACAAGCACTGCGTAGTCATCAAGGTCTACGGGCCGCCCGCCATGCCGGCGGGGAGCCTGTCCGTCTAGCGTTGACAGGCCCTCGGCATGCGGACCGGATCACGCCCGTGGCGACGGCCGCGGGTCGCGTATGTAGTCGATCAGCGCCTCGGTGGCGGGATCCGGGCGCGGCGTAAGCCAGGACACAACGATAATCGCCAGGAACGCGGCGGGCGCGCCGAATATCCCGGCCGCCACGGGCTGTATCCCCCACCACAGGGCCAGGGGCTGGGTGGGGGGTATGCCGAACACCACTTCGCGCAGCCAGGGATGGCTATGCGCCATGTAGCCGAAAGTCACCGCCAGGCCCACCGCCATGCCCGCCGTCGCTCCCCATTTGTTGGCGCGCTTCCAGAATATGCCCATGACCAGCGCCGGGAAGAACGACGAAGCCGCCACGGAAAACGCGGCGGACACCATGATCAGGATGTCCGCCGGCCGCCGGGCCGCCACCCAGGCCGCCGCGAAAGCCACCACCAGCAGTAGCGTCTTGGATACCATGACGCGCCGCGCCGCCGGCATCCGCGGCGACACCACGCGATAGAGCATGTCATGCGACAAGGCATTGGACAGCGTCAGCAGCAGGCCGTCGGCGGTGGACAAGGCCGCCGCCAGTCCGCCCGCCGCCACCAGGCCCGACACGACATAGGGCAGGCCGCCGATCTCCGGCAAGGCCAGCACCACCACGTCCGGCCCCATATGGATTTCGCCCAGTTGCACGATCCCGTCGCCGTTCACGTCGACGACGTCGACCAGCGAAGGACTGATGGCGCTCCATGCCGCGACCCAGTCCGGCAGCGCGCTGTAGCGCGCGCCGACCAGATGCGTATAGATGACGTATTTGACCAGTATCGCCAGCGTGGGGGCCAACAGGTAAAGCAGCAGGATGAACAACAGCGTCCAGCACACCGAGCGCCGCGCGGCGCCCACCGACGGGGTGGTGTACGAGCGCATCAGAATATGCGGCAGGCCGGCGGTACCCAGCATCAGGCACAGCACCAGCGCCAGGAAATTCGCCCGCTGGGACCCCGCGCCCTGCGCCTCCCGGCCCCCATCGATGGGAGCCGGGGAGGCCGCTGAAGGGGAATCGGCCGGCGCCGCCGTGCCGTAAGGGCTGTCGTTGCCGGCAACCGCGGGATACGGTGCCACCGCCGGCACCGGCGGCTGAGCCCGGGCGCGGAATTCCTGCCGGTCCCGGTACCACCGCGTGCGCGCCTCTTCCACCGTCGACGGATAGGCGTCGAGCTCGCGCTCCACGGAGCGGATCTCCAGCATGGGGGCGTCCGCGGCGTTCAACTGGGCCAGGTGGTCGCGCAGGCGGGCTTTCTCGGCGGCCCAGGATCCCGGCAGGGTACGCAGCAACCCGTCCAGCCGATCCGCGCGCGCCTGCCATTCGCGCCGTACCGCGCGTTCGGCGTCGTCGTCCAGCAGGCGGCTTTCCTGGCGCGCCACCTGCTCCAGCGCGACGCCGGCAGAGACCTGCGGAATCGCCATGCCGGTGAACTTGATCGACAGCCAGATCACCGGCACCACGTAGGCGATGATCAGGATGATGAACTGGCCCACCTGGGTCCAGGTCACCGCCCGCATGCCGCCGAGGAAGGAGCACACCAGCATCCCGCCCAGCGCCAGGAAAATACCCAGTTCGAAGGAAATCCCCGTCATGCGGGTCGTAATGATTCCGACGCCGTAGATCTGCGCGACCAGATAGGTGAAGGAGCACAGGACGGCGCAGGCCACGCCTGCCAGGCGCGGAAGATTGCCGCCGTATCGCGCGCCCAGGAAATCCGGCAGGGTGTACTGGCCGAACTTGCGCAGATACGGCGCCAGCAACAGCGCGACCAGGACGTAGCCGCCCGTCCAGCCCATCACGTAGGCCAAACCCGCGTAGCCGCTGGCGTACAGGGTGCCCGCGACGCCGATGAAAGACGCCACCGACATCCAGTCCGCGGCCGTCGCCATGCCGTTGTAGAACGCCGGCACGCGCCGGCCGGCGACATAGTATTCGGCGGGATCCGAGGTGCGGCAGACGATGCCAATGCCGGCATACAGGCTGAACGTCACCAGCAGGAAGATATAGCCGATCCAGTTGCGCGGCATGCCCAGGACTTCCAGCAGCGCGAGCACCAGGATGAGCAGGCCGAAACCCGCCGCGTACAGCACGTATACGCGGCGCAGCCGCAAATTCAGTTCGCTGGCGGATTTTCCGGAAAACGGCATCAATGCCCCCGGCAGCCGCGCCGCGGCTCAGTCTTCCGGGCCATTCATGATCCGTGCATAGGCGACGATGATCAGCAGGTAGGCCAGGGGCGCGCCGTAGGCGGCCATCCAATACGCGAAAGGCCAGCCCAGGAAAGAAAACAGCAGGTCGCGGGCGAAATAGACGGGAAGGACAGTCAGCGCGGCCCAAAGCACCAGCAATACGAGGATGAGCCTGACGTTGCGTCCCCACAATGGGGCGCGATCGGACGCCGCGGCGATATCGCGGCCGGCGTCGAGACTTTGCGAAGTAGGCTTATGCGCCATGGCAGGGCCTTCACGGATGCCGCCGCCCGCGTGGATGAGCGCGTTTGCCGGCCCAGAATGCGACAACGGCTGGCACTGCCTGGTGCCAGCCGTTGTGCGTTTGCTCTTCTAGATACAGCTTTTTGGTTATGTACCGGTGCCGCCGGTCTTGCCCTCTAGGGGCATTTGTCTCCTCACCTGCATGGGACGGAATTCTGCACCATCTACGGGATTGAAACACTAGGGGTATGCCCTAGGACGGCGCATAAGCCTATCGGCGGACGGCACCACAATGGTGCATCTGGCCGTTTTTATATCTCGTTTACACGCGGCGGCTGAACCTTTACCCCGTTTTTACGGCGTCCTTCCTAACCTGCCGGTGTCCGTTCGCGCCCTGCTCGCAGGCGCGCGGGCCATACCCATACGGGCCCCTATCCCGGAGAAAACATGGACACCATTTTCCTCGCCTCGTTTGCCGTCATCGCCGCCCTGACACTGGCGCTGGTCGAGTTCTGCGACGCCCTGCAAAAGGGAGACAAGTCATGAGCTGGCTCTACCTGATCAGCGGTGCGCTGGCGCTGTTCCTATTCGTCTATCTGCTTATCGCCCTGTTCAAGCCGGAGAAATTCTGATGAACGCCCGCTATCTGGGCCTGCTGGCTTTTTACCTGGCAGTGCTGCTCTTACTGGCGCCCTGGGTGGGGCGCTATATCCATGAAGTCATGGAAAACCGAAGCTCGCGATGGTCCGCCTGGGGTCGGCCGTTCGAACGGCTTATCTACAAAGCCGCGGGCATCGATCCCGCGGCCGAAATGGGATGGAAGCGCTATGCCGTCGCGGTGCTGGCGTTCAGCGTGGTGGGCTTTATCGCTGCCTATGTCATGCAGCGCGCGCAAGGCCGGCTGCCCCTGAACCCCGCCAATATGGGCGCCGTGTCGCCGGATTCCTCGCTTAACACCGCCATCAGTTTCGTGACCAACACGAACTGGCAGGGCTATGCCGGCGAAGGCACGATGAGCTACCTGACGCAGATGCTGGCGCTGACGGTGCAGAACTTTTTATCCGCGGCCACCGGTATTGCCGTGGTGCTTGCGTTGATACGCGGTTTCGCGCGCAATAGCGCGCATACCGTAGGCAACTTCTGGGTCGATATGGTGCGCGGCACGCTGTACGTGCTGCTGCCGATGTCGTTCATCCTGGCCATCGTATTGGTCGGCCAGGGCGTCATCCAGACGCTCAACCCCTACCAGGAAGCCCGGCTGCTGGAGCCCGTGGCCTACTCGGCGCCCGTTGTGGACGCCGGCGGCCAGCCGGTGCTCGACGCGAAAGGCCAGCCGGAAACGCAAACGTCCACCGCCAGCACTCAGACCATCGCCATGGGTCCCGTGGCCTCGCAGGAAGCCATCAAGATGCTGGGCACCAATGGCGGCGGCTTCTTCAACGCGAACTCCGCGCATCCCTACGAGAACCCCACGCCGATATCGAATTTCCTGCAAATGCTGGCGATGCTGGTCATTCCGGCCGCATTGTGCTTCACCTTCGGCAGGATGGTCGGCGACCGGCGGCAAGGCATCGCGGTCCTGGCGTCCATGGTGGTGCTGTTCATCGCCTTTGCGCTGACCACCGGCCATTTCGAGTTCCAGCCCAACCCCATGCTGGCGCAGGCCGGCGTGGACAGCAGCACGACCGCGTCGTCGGCGGGCGGCAATATGGAAGGCAAGGAAGCGCGCTTCGGCATCGGTCCCACCGCCCTGTTCGCCACGGCCACCACGTCGGCATCGTGCGGCGCGGTCAACGGCATGCACGACTCCTTCACGGCGATGGGCGGGTTCTCGCCCATGCTGCTGATGCAGTTGAGCGAAGTGGTCTTCGGCGGCGTCGGCGCCGGGCTGTACAGCATGCTGGCCTTTGCCATCCTGGGGGTCTTCATTGCCGGCCTGATGATAGGCAGGACCCCGGAATACCTGGGCAAGAAGATCGAGGCCTATGAGATGAAGATGACCTCCATCGTCATCCTGGCCGCGCCGTTGCTGGTGCTGGCCGGCACTGCGCTCGCGGTCTCGATGGCGGCCGGCAAGGCGGGCGTGTTCAACCCCGGCACGCATGGCTTTTCGGAAATCCTGTACGCGTTCACATCGGCGGCGAACAACAACGGCAGCGCCTTCGCCGGCCTGTCCGCCAACACGCCGTACTACAACGGCATGCTCGGCATCGCGATGTGGTTCGGCCGCTTCGCGGTGATCGTTCCCATCCTGGCGATGGCCGGTTCGCTGGCGAAAAAGCATCGCATACCGGCGGGCCCCGGCACCATGCCGACCACCGGCGGGCTGTTCGTCATCCTTCTTATCGGTTCCGTCCTGCTGGTCGGCGCGCTGACCTACGTTCCCGCGCTGGCTCTGGGTCCCGTGGCGGAACATCTGCAACCCTGATCAGGCTGGAAACTCAACATGGCCAAGCATTCCAATGGCGACGCCCTGGCGGCCGTCGCGCCGCCTTCCCCGTCGCACGAAGCGGCGGTTGCGCCGCAGCGCAATTTCCAGTTCTTTTCCCCTGCCCTGGCAGGCCCGGCGCTGATGGACAGCCTGCGCAAACTCGCGCCGTCCGCCCAAGTGAAGAACCCCGTCATGTTCGTCGTCTACATCGGCAGCATCCTGGCCACCTTCCTGTGGATCATGGCGCTGCGCGGACAGGCCGAAGCGCCCGCGGGATTTATTTTCGGTGTGGCGGTGTGGCTGTGGTTCACCGTCCTGTTCGCCAACTTCGCCGAGGCGCTGGCCGAAGGCCGGGGCAAGCAGCAGGCCGCCGCGCTGCGCGGCCTGCGCACGACGATCACGGCGCGCGTCCTGCGCGATTTCCGCGACGCGGATGCGGCCGGCGCCGTGCCCGGCGACTATCGCGACCGCGGCATATCGCGCAACTCCGGCGATCTGCGCAAGGGCGATGTAGTGCTGGTGGAAGCCGGGGAAATCATTCCCGGCGACGGTCTCATCATCGCCGGCGTAGCGTCGGTCGACGAAAGCGCCATCACCGGGGAATCCGCGCCGGTGATCCGCGAATCCGGGGGTGACTTCTCCTCGGTCACGGGCGGCACGCGCGTGCTGTCGGACTGGCTGTTCGTACGCATCGCGGCCAACCCGGGCGAAAGCTTCCTCGACCGCATGATCTCCATGGTGGAAGGCGCCAAACGCCAGAAGACGCCCAACGAGCTGGCGCTGACCATCCTTCTGGTCGGCCTGACGGTGGTGTTTCTGCTGGTCATCGTGACCCTGCTGCCGTTCTCGCTGTTCTCGGTCGAGGTTGCCAAGGCGGGCCAGGTAGTGACCGTAACAGCGCTGGTGGCCCTGCTGGTCTGCCTGATTCCCACCACCATCGGCGGGCTGCTGTCGGCCATCGGCGTGGCCGGCATGAGCCGCATGATGCAGGCCAATGTACTGGCCATGTCGGGCCGCGCGGTGGAAGCGGCCGGCGACGTCGATGTACTGCTGCTGGACAAGACCGGCACCATCACCTTCGGCAATCGCCAGGCCGCCGCGCTGCTGCCCGCCCCCGGTGTCGCGCCGCGGGAACTGGCCGATGCCGCGCAGCTGGCGTCGCTGGCGGATGAAACGCCGGAAGGACGCAGCATCGTGCTGCTGGCGGACCGGGCCCTGCATGCGCCGGCGCACCCCACGGCCGGCCTGGAGTTCGTGCCCTTCAGCGCGCATACCCGCATGAGCGGCGTCAACCAGGGTGCGCGGCAGATCCGCAAAGGCGCGGTCGACGCCATCCGCCAGTGGCTGGCCGACCGGGGCGTGGCCATGGACCCCGCCGTGATCCGCGCCGCCGACGATGTCGCGCGGCGCGGCAGCACGCCGCTGGCCGTCGCCGACGGCGACCGCGTGATGGGTGTGGTCGAACTGAAGGACATCGTCAAGCCGGCCATCAAGGAACGCTTCGCCGAATTGCGCCGCATGGGCATCAAGACCGTCATGATCACCGGCGACAACAAGCTGACGGCGGCCTCCATCGCGGCGGAAGCCGGCGTCGACGACTACCTGGCCGAAGCCACCCCCGAAGCGAAACTGAAACTGATCCGCGCCTATCAGGGCGAGGGCCGGCTGGTCGCGATGACGGGCGACGGCACCAACGACGCGCCCGCGCTGGCCCAGGCCGACGTCGCCGTGGCCATGAATTCCGGGACGCAGGCGGCCAAGGAGGCGGGCAACATGGTGGACCTGGACTCCAATCCCACCAAGCTGATCGAAATCGTGGAAATCGGCAAGCAGATGCTGATGACGCGGGGCGCCCTGACCACATTCAGCGTAGCCAACGATGTGGCCAAGTACTTCGCCATCATCCCGGCGGCCTTCGCCACGGTCTATCCGCAGCTTGGCGTGCTGAACGTCATGCACCTGTCCACGCCGGCCTCCGCGATCCTCTCCGCAGTCATCTTCAACGCGCTGATCATCGTGGTGCTGATCCCGCTGGCCCTGAAGGGCGTCAAGTACCGCGCCCTGGGTGCCGCCGTTCTCCTGCGGCGCAACCTGTTCATCTACGGCCTGGGCGGCCTGCTGGTGCCTTTCGTCGGCATCAAGCTGGTCGACATGGTCCTGGCCGCGCTGGGCTGGATTTGAACCCGCACGGCGTACACAAGGAAACCGATCATGAACATGCAAGAAAAACCCGTTCCCCAAGCCGGCCTGCTGCGGCCCGCGCTGGTGGTTTTCGCGATTCTCGCCATCGTCACGGGACTGGCCTATCCCTACGCCACCACCGGCGTGTCGCAGTTGCTGTTCCCGCGCGAAGCCAACGGCTCGCTGATCGAGCAGGACGGGCACGTGCTGGGCTCGTCCCTCATCGGCCAGCCGTTCTCCTCGCCCAAATACTTCTGGGGACGCCTGTCCGCCACCGCCCCCATGCCGTACAACGCATCGGCATCCGGCGGTTCCAACCTCGGTCCGCACAATCCGGCGCTGGCCGAGGCCGCCAAAGCGCGCATCGAGGCCCTGCGCGCGGCCGATCCGGGCAACACCAAACCGATCCCGGTGGACCTGGTCAGCGCCTCGGGCAGCGGGCTGGATCCGGACATCGGTATCGCCGCCGCGGACTACCAGATCGAGCGCGTCGCCAGGGCGCGGAACCTGAGTACGCTGGAAGTCGCCAAGCGGGTCGAGGCGCATACGCGGCGGCCCTTCTTCGGACTGCTGGGCGAACCGGTGGTCAATGTCCTGGCGCTGAACCTGGACCTGGACGGGGTCAAGGCCAGCCGCTAGGCGGCAGCCCATACGGGACAGGGATCACCACCGGCGTATAGTGGCGCTGTCCCACCACGACGACATCATGTCCAGCCCGAATCCGGAACGCCCCGATCCCGACGCATTGCTGCGGGACATCGACGGGGCGGCGCAGCGCGCCGCACGCGGCCGGCTGCGCCTGTACTTCGGCGCGTCGGCCGGCGTGGGCAAGACCTACGCCATGCTGGCGGCCGCGGCGGCCCGCCATGCGCTGGGTCACGACGTGCTGGCCGGCATCGTGGAAACCCATGGCCGGCGCGAAACCGCCGCCTTGCTGGACGGTATTCCACAACTGCCGCGCGTGGACTACGCCTATCGCGGCCACGTGCTGCGCGAATTCGACCTGGATGAGGCGCTCGCGCGGCGGCCGGCGCTGGTGCTGGTCGACGAGCTCGCGCATTCCAATGCGCCGGGCGCGCGCCATGCCAAGCGCTGGCAGGACGTCGAGGAACTGCTGGCTGCCGGCATCGATGTCTGGAGCACCCTTAACGCGCAACACCTGGAAAGCCTGAACCAGGCCGTGGGGACCATCACCGGCATTCCCGTCTGGGAGACCGTGCCGGACCGCCTGTTCGACGCGGCCGACGAAGTGGTACTGGTGGACCTGCCCCCCGACGAACTGCTGCGACGCCTGCGCGACGGCAAAGTCTACATGCCCGAACAGGCGCGCCACGCGGCCCGCAACTTCTTCCGCAAGGGCAACCTGATCGCGCTGCGCGAACTGGCGCTGCGGCGCATGGCCGAGCGAGTGGACGACGACGTCCAGGCGTACCGGCGCGACCGCGCCGTCGGGACCGTGTGGCGCACGCGCGAAGCCGTCGTGGCCTGCCTGGCGCCCGATGCCGAAGCGGAATACGTGGTACGCGCCGCGCATCGCCTGGCGCAGCAACTGGATGGCGAACTCCATGTCGTCACCGTGGAGGCACCCGGCCTGATCGCCCCATCGGCGGCGCAGCGGCTGGCCCTGCAGGGCGCGCTGGCTGTGGCGCGCGACCTGGACGCGCGCGTGGAAACGCTGGGCGGCGCCGATATGGTCCAGGCGCTGGTTGCCTACGTTCGCCGGCACAACATCACCAAAGCCGTCATCGGCCGCACGCGCGCCGCGCGGGGCCGCGGCCTGGGCGCGCGCTGGGGCGAATGGCTCGCCGTCCTGCTGTCGCCGGCGGGCCTGTGGCGGCGCCGCAGCTTCGCCGACCTGCTGGCCGCCGGCTGCCCTGAGCTGGACATCATCCGCCTGGCCGCGCCCTCGCAGCCTGCCGCGCCGCGGGCCACGGCGATGCGCCTGGGCGCGCCGCAGCCGGGGGGACCGCAGCTCGCGCCGGCAGCCGCGGCACCCGGCGCGCGCCTGCGCGGCTACGCCTGGTCCCTGGCGTACTGTGCCATCGCCACGGCGATATCGCTGGCGGCCTTTCCCGCCCTGCACCAGACCAATATCGCCATGTTCTACCTGTTGGCCGTCATGGCGGTGGCACTGCGCCACGGCCGCGGCCCGGCCGCGCTGGCCTCGGTCATCAGCGTGGCCGCGTTCGATTTCTTCTTCGTGCAGCCCACGCGCTCATTCGCGGTGTCCGACGTCCAGTACCTGGTGACCTTCTTCGTGCTGCTGTCCGTGGGCCTGCTGATCGGCCAGCTGACGGCGGGACTGCGCCTGCTGGCGCTGTCTTCGGCACGGCGGGAGAGCGTGGCGCGCGGCTTGTACGAATTCGCGCGCGAGCTCTCTTCGGCGCTGCTGGCCGAACAGATCGTTTCTGCGGCCTCCTCCTACGTCAACGCCGCTTTCGGCACTCCGTGCGCGCTGCTCCTTCCCGGCGGCGACGACCGGCTGGGCCTGGCCAGCGGCGAAACGCCGCTGCAAGTCGAAATGGCCCTGGCGCAATGGGTATCCGACCACGGGCAGCCGGCCGGCTGCGGCACCAACACCTTGTCCAGCAGCGCCCTGCTCTACCTGCCGCTGAAGGCCCCCATGCGCACCCGGGGCGTGCTGGTGCTCGCCCCCCCCGGCGGGGCGGCATTCACGACGTCGGAGGACCGCCCCCATCTGGATGCCTACGCCACCCTTATCGCCATCGCCATCGAACGGGTGCACTACGTGGAAGTCGCGCAACAGGCACTGGTCAACATGGCCTCGGAAAAATTGCGCAGCTCGCTGCTATCGGCCATCTCGCACGATCTGCGCACCCCGCTGACCAGCCTGGTCGGCATGACCGATACGCTGATGCGAGACCCCGCCGCGCTGGCACCCGCGCAGCGCGAGATCGCATTGGCCATGCGGGAGCAGGCGCGCCGCATGCACGCGATGGTGGTCAATCTGCTGGACATGGCGCGGCTGCAGAACCGCGAGGTGGCGCTGCGCAAGGAGTGGCAGTCCGTGGAAGAGCTGGTCGGCGCCGCCATCGCCGAAACGCGCGAACCGCTGCGCCAGCACAAGGTCACGGTGGCGCCGCTGTCGGACCTTCCCCTGGTCAAATGCGACGGCGTACTGATACAGCGCGTATTGTGCAATCTGCTCGAAAACGCCAGCAAGTACACGCCCGCCGGCAGCCACGTGCATATCGACGCAATCGCGCGGGAAAACGAAATCCGCGTCCGCATCGCCGATGACGGCCCGGGCGTTCCCGCCGGCCAGGAAGCGGCCATCTTCGAGAAATTCGTGCGCGGCGAACGCGAATCCGCCACCCCTGGAGCCGGGCTGGGCCTTGCCGTCTGCCACGCCATCATGCAGGCGCATCAGGGCCGCATCTGGGTGGAAGCCGGCGATCCCCCTTATGGCGGCGCGCGCTTCGTCATACTGCTGCCGCTGGCCCAGGCGCCCGCGGTCGCCGAGGAAAGCCCGCCCGATCGCGCCGACGCGCCTGTCGCGGCGCGCGCCGCTGCCGGCGCCCCGGAAGACGCCGGCAGCGCCGGCCCCCTCCACGCAAGCACCGGCCACGCCGCCGGCATCCGGGCACCGGACGTCCATACCGGATAACAGGACTTGCATGTTCGACTTTCATCCCACCATCCTGCTGATCGAAGACGATTCCAACATCCGCCGCTTCGTGCGCACTGCACTGCAGGACGAGGGATGCACGGTCTTCGAAGCCGAGACCGTGCAACGCGGGCTGATCGAAGCCGGCACGCGGCAACCGGACCTGGTCATCCTGGACCTGGGACTGCCCGACGGCGACGGCATGACGCTGATGCGCGAGCTGCGCACCTGGACCGAAGTGCCGGTGCTGGTGCTGTCCGCCCGCACCGCCGAAACCGACAAGATCGGCGCGCTGGATGCGGGCGCGGACGATTACCTCGTCAAGCCCTTCGGCGTGGGCGAGCTGCTGGCGCGCCTGCGCGTCCTGCTGCGCCGGCATGCGCGCGGCGGCGCGGGAAACCAGGCGGAGATCGCCTTCGGCGATGTCCACGTGGACTTCTCGCGGCGCATCGTCCAGCGCGGCGGCCAGCACGTCCATCTGACCGGCATGGAATACCGCCTGCTCGCCGCGCTGATCGCCCATCGCGGCAAAGTCATGACCCACCGCGAACTGTTGCGCGAGGTATGGGGCCCCTCGCATGTGGAAAGCAATCACTACCTGCGCATCTATATGGGCCACCTGCGGCAGAAGCTGGAAGCGGATCCGGCGCAACCGGTCTTTCTGCTGACCGAAGTCGGCGTGGGCTACCGCTTCGCGGGTTGATGCCGCGCGACGGCCGGTTGGCCGATGCCCCACGGCGCGGGGGCGGCATGTGGCGATTCCGGCGAAGCCGTAAAGACCCGGAATGCTATTCCAACGCTGCTTCTTCCGTGAACATATAACCCCAGCGGCGCACGGAACGCAGCGGCAGCGGCATGCCCACGGCTTGCGCCTTGCGGCGCAGGCGGCTCACCATGACATCGACGCCGCGCGGCGAGGTCGCGGACCTATCGCCCGGCTCCCCGCGCGCGGCGGCGAGCTCGCCCAACTCGTTGCGCGCCAGGCTGTGGTTCGGGGCATTGAACAAGGCCAGCATGAAGAGCCGCTCCAACGTCGTCAGCCCCAGCCGTTGCCCTTGCGGCGAAAGCAAGGTCCAGCCGCCTTCCCGCAGTCGCCAGGACGGCGCCGCATGATCGGCGACGGGACGGGCTGCGCCGTTATGCACGGAGGGCACATCGCGCGGGTTTTGGTCCGGGTCGCGGGCGTGCGAGAGGCAAGCCGACAGATCCTGCACGGTGGCCGTCAGCCTGCGCAGGTCGGCTTCGAGCTGGATCAGCGTGGCTTGCAGCTCGCGCTTGGGAAGGGAAATCGCGTTCACGATCGTTTTTCAGCCTGGACTTGGGTAGCACCCCCATTGCGGGGTCCTCGTACGGCACAAAATGTCTGAGTATAGAGACGTTGTGTATCACCCGGATACATTATTACAAATATCTGGCGGTCGTGGCACTATGAAACTCTTAGGGAGCTGGCAGTAAAAATCGAAGACCATCGCCGCATCAGACAGGACTCCGACCCATGCTTACAAGCAGGCTCAAAGAGGCGCGACTCCGCGCGGGCCTTTCCCAAGAAAGGCTGGGAACGCTTGCGGGGCTGGATGAGATGTCTGCCAGTTCGCGAATGAACCAGTACGAGCGCGGCAAGCACACCCCCGGATTCTTCCTGATCGAACGCCTGGCACAGGCGCTGCACATGCCGCCCCCCTGGTTCTACACCCGGGACGACGACATGGCCGAGCTGCTGCTCGCCTATAACGACTTGTCGCCCGAACTCAAGGAAAAGGCGTTGTCGTACCTGCGCGACCTGGCACGCAGGGATAAGAAAGAAGCGGATGCGGCCGATGGCGAGCAAGGCCAGGCCCAGGACCGCGCCGCGCATGGCCCGGTTCCGGGCGCGGGATCGGACGGCGCGGGGGCGGCCGGCGACTCGAATGGACAGGACGGCGGCACGGATGGCCGCCCGCCAGGCACCGAGGCGGATGCCCCAGCCCACCGCGGGGCGGACGCCCCGTCCGACCCGGCTACATATTCCCGATCATCACCCGGCCAAAACCGGAACAGGAGACCTGCTCGGCCCCCTGCATCAGACGAGCGAAGTCGTAAGTAACCTTCTTGGCCAGAATGGCCTTTTCCATGCTGGCGATGATCAGCTCCGCGGCCTCCACCCAGCCCAGGTGACGCAGCATCATGGCGGCAGCCAGGATTTCCGAACCGGGGTTGACATAGTCCTTGCCCGCATACTTGGGCGCCGTCCCGTGCGTGGCTTCGAACATGGCGACGGAATCCGACATATTGGCGCCCGGCGTGATCCCGATGCCGCCCACCTGCGCGGCCACGGCGGCCGAAATGTAGTCGCCGTTCAGGTTCAGCGTGGCGATGACGTCGAATTCCCCCGGGCGCAGCATGGACTGCTGGAGGAAGGCATCGGCCATGATGTCCTTGGCGACGATCTCGCGGCCCGTCCTGGGGTTCTTGAAGCGGCACCAGGGACCGCCATCGATCTGTTCGGCCGCGAACTCGTCACGCAACAGCTCGTATCCCCAATCGCGGAAACCGCCTTCGGTATACGTCATGATGTTGCCCTTGTGCACCAGCGTCAGCGTCGCCCGGTCATGATCGATCGCGTATTGCGCGGCCTTGCGCACCAGGCGGCGCGTTCCCTCGCGCGAAACCGGTTTGATGCCGATGGCGGAGCTGTCCGGGAAGCGCAGGTGGCGGCAATGCACGTGGTTCTGCAGGAAGTCCACCAGTTCGCGCGCCTGCGGCGAACCCGCGGGAAACTCGATGCCCGCGTAGATGTCTTCGGAGTTCTCGCGGAAGATGACCATGTCCGTCTTCTCGGGCTCGCGCAAGGGCGCGGGCACACCGCGGAAATAGCGTACGGGCCGCAGGCAGACGTACAGGTCCAGCTCCTGCCGCAACGCGACATTGAGGGACCTCACGCTGCCGTCGGTACGGGCCGCCGCCAGCGGCCCCTTGATGGAGACGACATAATCGCGCACCGCCTGCAGGGTTTCCTCCGGCAGCCATGCGTCCGGCCCGTACAGCTGCGTCGCCTTCTCGCCCGCGTAGACCTCCATCCAGTGGATACGGCGGCGTTCGCCGTAGGCCTTCGCGACCGCCGCGTCCACCACCGCCATCATCACCGGCGTAATGTCCACACCCACGCCATCGCCCTGTATGTAAGGGACGATGGGCTGATCCGGCACCTTCAGCGTGAAATCCGCATTGACGGTGATTTTCTGGCCCCCCTCGGGAGGCTGGATATGCTGGTACGACATGGACGCTCCGAAGCCTGCTGGCATGTGCCCGCCATTCTATATCCAGGCGGGCGCGCGCACGGCAATGACTATCCCGGGAGTAGGTAAAATGGGCCATCGTGGGGCGCTCGCCCCGTTTCCCGCTGCTGTTCCGGTACCGCCATGTTCAATCCGTCACGCGACCAAGTCCGCGAATTCTTCATCGAAGCCTGGCGCAAGCACAAGGCGGCGGAGGTCCAGACCCCGCTGGAATCCATGGCGGTGGACTGGATGGCGCAGCATCCCGAATACCACGGCGATCTCGAAAGCCCGGACGCGATGACCGCCGAGTACCCCGTCGAAAAAGGCCGCACGAATCCGTTCCTGCACCTTTCCATGCACCTGGCGATCGCCGAACAATTGTCCATCGACCACCCCCCCGGTATCCGGGCCGCCTACCAGCGGCTGGCCGCGCGGGGCGACGCGCACCAGGCGGTCCATGAAATCATGGAATGCCTGGGCCAGGTCGTCTGGGAAGCGCAGCGGCTGGGTACCCCGATGGACACCGACACGTATATCGACCTGATCCGGCAGCGCGCCGAGCGCTGAAACGCGTAGCGCGAGCCATCGGCGAAACGGAGCGCGCCGCGGATGCCGGTGGGCATGCCTCTCGCCCACCGCCGGCGCGCAGCTTTACTTGCGGGTCCCCAGATCGCTGGGCAGGCTGGACAACCATGCCGCCACGTTGCCGATATCGGCATCGCTGAGCTGCACGGCGAACGCGCCCATGATGGGATTCTTGCGGATATTCGCCGTGGCCGGCGCGCCGGACTGCCCGCGCCGATAGGCCTTCAGCGCATGCGCGAGGTAGTCTTCGTGCTGGCCGGCCAGGATCGGATACTGAGGATCCGTCGGCGACTTGGCGTCCGCGCCATGGCAGGACGCGCAGTTGAATTTTTCGAACACCGCCTTGCCGGCGGCCAGGTCTTCGCCGTGCGATGCCGATGCGGACAGGCCAAGAAGCACCCCGGCGAGGGTGAGGATCGTGCGTTTCATGGATGCCCCCGTCATTTGAGATTGGCGTAATACGCGGCGATATCGGCGATGTCCTGATCGGACAGGCTGCCCGCGACGGCATCCATGGTGGGATGGCTGCGCTCGCCCTTCTTGTATGCGTTGAGCGCGTTTTCTATGTATTTGGCATTCTGCCCGGCGATCATCGGGACGCGATAGACCTCGGGAAATGCGGTCTTGTAGTCGGCGATGCCGTGACAGCCGATGCACATCGAGACTTTGTCCCGACCGGCCTGGGCGTTGCCGCCCTTGGCGGCATCCGCGGCGTGCGCCACGCCGGCGCCCGCACAGGAAATCCAGACGGCAAGCAGGCAAGCCGTACGCAATACAGGGGTTCGCAACTTCATGAATTGGCTCTTGATATGGCGACTTTGGTTGCTGGAACTTCTGGAACTGCCTTGCTGAACTGCCCGCGGACCGGCCTCCCCCGGGCCGCAAACCGGTCGATTGTACGATAATTACTCCATTGCCAACGGCGGGGTCGGCCCGCCATTGCCCCCTACCGGACAACACGAGGCCTTATCTTCATGCCCGCAGCTTCCTCCCCGGCCACGCCGCGCTTCGAAGGCACGGACCGCTACGTCGCGACCGAAGACCTGAAACTGGCGGTGAACGCCGCCCTGACACTGCAACGGCCGCTGTTGATCAAGGGGGAACCCGGCACGGGCAAGACCATGCTCGCGGAAGAAGTGGCCAGGGCGCTGGGCCGGCCGCTGCTGCAGTGGCATATCAAATCCACCACCAAGGCACACCAGGGCCTGTACGAATACGATGCGGTATCGCGCCTGCGCGTCTCGCAGCTGGGCGACGAAAAAGTCCGCGACATCCGCAACTACATCGTGCAAGGCGTGCTGTGGCAGGCGTTCGAGGCGCCGGAGCCCGTCGTGCTGCTGATCGACGAGATCGACAAGGCCGACATCGAATTCCCCAACGATCTGCTGCGCGAACTCGACCGCATGGAATTCCATGTGTACGAAACCCGCCAGACGATCGCGGCCCGTCACCGCCCCCTGGTCATCATCACGTCGAATAACGAAAAAGACCTGCCGGACGCCTTCCTGCGCCGCTGCTTCTTCCATTACATCCGCTTCCCGGACCGCGACACCATGCGCGACATCGTCGGCGTGCATTTCCCGCAGTTGCGGGCAGACGTCCTGCGCGCCGCACTGGACACCTTCTTCGCGTTGCGCGACGCGCCGGGCTTGAAGAAAAAGCCGTCGACGTCGGAACTGCTGGACTGGCTGCACCTGCTGCTGGCCGGCGACATCCCGGCCGGACAGATCGAGGCCCACGCCGCCACAGCGGTGCCCTTGATGGCGGGCGCGCTGCTGAAGAACGAGCAGGACATACACCTGCTGGAACGCCTGGCGGCGATGACCCGCTCGGGCCAGCGCCGGTAGCGCGACATCGCCGGGCCTCGGGTACCGCCATGCTGATCGACTTCTTCTATCACCTGCGCGCGCACCGGCTTCCCGTTTCGGTGCAGGAATACCTGACCCTGCTGGAAGCGCTGCGCCAGCCCCTGATGCCGCCCACGCTGGACGAGTTCTACCACTTGTCGCGCATGGCGCTGGTCAAGGACGAAACCCTGTTCGATCGCTACGACCAGGCTTTCGCCGCCTATTACCGCGGCGTCGCGGCCACCCTGCCCCCGGACAAGCAGATTCCCCTGGACTGGCTTATCAAGCAGTTCGAGCGCACCCTGACGCCGGAGGAAAAAGCCGCGATCGAAACCCACGGATGGGACAAGCTGATGCAGCTGTTCAAGGAACGGCTGCAGGAACAGACCGAACGCCATGCCGGCGGCAGCAAGTGGATAGGCACCGGCGGCACCTCGCCGTTCGGCAATGGCGGCTACCACCCCGAAGGCATACGCGTGGGCGGCGATTCCGCCGGCAACCGCAGCGCCGTCAAGGTCTGGGACATGCGCCAATTCCGCGACTACGACGACACGCTGGAGCTCGGCACCCGCAATTTCAAGGTGGCGTTGCGGCGGCTGCGCCGCTTTGCCAGGCAGGGCTCGGACCTGGAGCTGGACCTGGACGACACCATCGCCAGCACAGCGCGCAACGCCGGCCATCTGGACCTGCGCCTCGTGCCGGAGCGGCGCAATACCGTGAAGGTACTGATGCTGCTGGACGTCGGCGGCAGCATGGACGACCATATCGCCCGCGTCGAAGAATTGTTCTCCGCGGCACGCAGCGAATTCCGGCACCTGGACGTTTATTACTTCCACAACTGCCCCTACGAGCGGTTATGGCAAAGCAACCGGCGCCGCCAGAGCGACGGCTTCGATACCTGGGACATCCTGCGCAAGTACAACGCCGACTGGCGCCTGATCATCGTCGGCGATGCCACCATGAGTCCCTACGAAATCCTGCAGCCCGGGGGCTCCGTGGAGCACATGAACAAGGAAGCGGGCGCGGTATGGATGCAGCGCCTGCTGGACGCCTGGCCCAAGGCCGCCTGGCTGAATCCCGAGCCGACCGCCTCCTGGCCCTATCGCCAATCCATTGCGATCCTGCGGGAAATCATGCACGACCGCATGTATCCGGTCACCGTGGCGGGCCTGGAGCAGGCCATGCATCTGCTGTCCAAATAAGCGGCCTGCGCGGCATATCCGACACCGTTCCGCGGGCGGCGCCCGCCGTCCACCGAATGGTTCGGCTAGCCGTCCACAGGATGGTTCGGCGTGTCCAGCAATAGCTGGTAGAACGCCACATCCAGCCAGTGGCCGAACTTGAATCCCGCCTGCCGCACGGTACCGGCATGCGCGAAGCCCAGTTTTTCGTGCAGCGCGCAACTGGCCTGATTGGACGAATCGACCGCCCCGACCATCACGTGCAACTGCTGCGAGCGGGCCCGTTCGACCAGGGCGCGCATCAAGGCCTCGCCCAGGCCGCGGCCGCGATAGTCCCGGTTCACGTAGACGGAATGTTCGACGGTGTACTTGAAGGCCGGGAAGGCGCGAAAGGTGCCATAGCTGGCAAAGCCCATCAGCGCGCCCTCGTCGTTTTCCATGCCGATCACCGGAAAACCGCCCTTGCGCTTGGTTTCGAACCAAGCCTGCATCGTTGCCGCGGTACGCGGTTGGTATTCGTACAGGGCCGTGGACGTCAGGATGGCGTCGTTGAAGATTTCCAGGATGGCGCCGGCATGGCGCTCGTGGCGGCAATCGACCAGGATCATGGGGTAGTCATCGGCACCGGATTATTTGGGCGCGGCCATCACTTCCGAATCCAGCCGCGAGCGCGGGAACGCGTTGTCCGGATTGCCGGGGACGAATTCCACGACCATGGCGCGATCGTGCTGGTAGACGAAATAGCGCGCGTTCTTCATGCCCGACAGGCGTACCGCGCGCGCCAGGGCATCGATGTCGTTCAGGCTGAGCGCCGGGTCCACCAGCACGGCGACCGGCGTGGCGGGCCCGCGCTTCTTGTCCTTCGCCACGGCGGCCAGCGCCATGCCCAGTTGCTTGCCGTCCAGCCGGCGCGCGTCCGCGTCCACCGTGTATTGCGGCGTTCTCGCGCCCTTGGCCGGGGGAAAGGTATCGACGACCACGGGCGAACGCGCGGCGGCGGCGGCGCACAGGCTCCAGGCGGCCAGCAGGAAAAGGATTTTCTGGAAAAGCTTCATCTCGAATTCAGTCCTCGTTGTGCGTTGCGTGATGCCTACCCGCGCGCGGGTAGGAATATACCTTGGCGATATGCCGGCCCCCAACCGGCCCGCGCGCGGCCGCCGTGAAATTCGCCACGGAACCCGCCCGGGCGGGCCGGAACCTATCGCGCCGTATACACTCCAACAAATTCATTCATCTGCAGGGAAACCGGTCCATGCCCATATCCACCCCCGCATTGTCGCGCCATCTGAAGACATTGATTTTCTCGTCCTTCCTGGCTTTTCAGGCCGGCGCTGCAACGCTGCCGGAGGGCACGACGGAAGTCGCCTCGGTGGAGGGCATCACGGAATTCCGCCTGAGCAACGGGCTGCGCGTGCTGCTGGCGCCGGACGACTCCAAGCCGACCACCACCGTCAACATGACGTATTTGGTGGGATCGCGCAACGAGAACTACGGCCAGACCGGCATGGCGCACCTGCTCGAGCACATGATGTTCAAGGGTACACCCACCACCCGCAACGCGATGGGCGAATTCTCGCGCCGCGGGCTGGCCGCCAATGGGTCCACATCGGGCGACCGCACCAACTACTTCGCCAGCTTCGCCGCCAACCCCGAAACCCTGGACTGGTACCTCGGCTGGCAGGCCGACGCCATGGTCAATTCGCTGATCTCGCGCGAAGACCTGGACTCGGAAATGACTGTCGTGCGCAACGAGATGGAAAGCGGCGAAAACAGCCCTTTCCGTATCCTCATGCAGAAAATGGAAGCGACGGCCTACCAGTGGCACAACTACGGCAAGGACACCATAGGCGCGCGTTCGGATGTCGAAAACGTCGACATCGCGCAGTTGCAGGCGTTCTACCACGAGTACTACCAGCCGGACAACGCCGTCCTGATCGTCGCCGGCAAGTTCAATCCCCAGGACACCCTGGATACGATCAGCAAGACACTGGGCAAGCTGCCCAAGCCGACCCGCACGCTGCCCCGCGAATACACGGTCGAGCCGGTGCAGGACGGCGAACGCGAAGTCACACTGCGCCGCGCCGGCGGTACGCCGCTGGTCGCCGCCATGTACCACATCCCCGCCGCCGGCAGCCCGGATTTCGCGCCGCTGGACCTGGCGACGACCATGCTTTCGGATACGCCTTCCGGACGGCTGTACCGCGACCTGGTGCGCCGCAAGCTGGCGTCGGACGTCTTCGGGTTCACCATGGAACAGCGCGACCCCGGCGTGGTGCTGTTCGGCGCCCAGCTGGAGCCGGGCATGAACCAGGACGCCTCGCTGAAGGCGCTGACCGGCGCCCTGGAATCCGTGGCACGTACGCCCTTCACCCAGGAAGAACTGGATCGCGCGCGCAGCAAATGGCTGCGCGACTGGGAGCAGACCTATAGCGATCCGCAGAAAATCGGGGTCGCCCTGTCCGAAGCCATCGCCAGCGGCGACTGGCGCCTGTTCTTCCTGCAGCGCGACCGAATCCGCGACGCCAAGCTGGCGGACGTGCAGCGCGTGGCCACGGAGTATCTCGTACCCAGCAATCGCACCGCGGGCCGCTACATCCCGACCGCCAAGCCCTTGCGCGCGCCGGCCAACACGCGGGTAGACCTGAGCGACACGCTGAAGAACTACAAGGGGGATCCCGGCTACGCCCAGGCCGCCGCCTTCGATCCCGCACCGGCCAATATCGACAAGCAGACGATCCGGCGCACCCTGTCCCTGCCCAATGGCAAGGTCGATGTCGCGCTGCTGCCCAAGCCCACGCGCGGGCACCGCGTGCGAGCCAGGCTGCTGCTGCAATTCGGCAATGTCGACACCCTGAAAGGCCAGCGCGCCGTGTCCGATGCCGTGGCCGACATGCTGGATCGCGGCACCTCCAAGCTGTCGCGCCAGGCCATCCAGGACCGCTTCGACAAGTTGAAAGCGGACGTCAACTTCAGCGGATCCGGCACCAACCTGTCGGTGTCGATTTCGACCACGCGAGACAATCTGCCCGCCGTCGTCGCCGCCGTGCTGGACATCCTGCGCAACGCCAATTTCCCGCAGGCACAGGTGGACGAATACAAGGCCCAGGCCGTCACCGCCATCCAGAATGCCATGAACGAACCCTCCGCCCTGGCGCTGCGCGCGCTGGCGCGCGAGGACAACCCGTGGCCCAAGGAAGATATCCGCTACGTGCCGACCTTCGAGGAATCGCTGGCCAGCGTCCGCGCCCTGTCGCATGACGTGCTGGCCCGCTTCCACAACCGCTTCTACGGCGCCGGCACCATCGCGTTCTCCGCGGTCGGCGACTTCGATGCCGAGGCCACCGAGGCCACGCTGAAGAAAGGCCTGGCGGGCTGGAAGCGCGGCGCGCCGTATACCCGGGTCCCCGACCCCTACCGCGCGATCCCGGCGCAGACCTTCGACATCCCCACGCCCGACAAGGCGAACGCCTTCTACGCCAGCCGCCTGCCCCTGCCCTTGCAGGACACGTCGGCGGATTTCGCCGCCCTGTACATGGCGAACTACCTGCTGGGCACCTCGGAAACCTCGCGGCTGTGGAACCGCGTCCGGGAAAAAGACGGTTTGTCGTACAACGTACGCAGCAGCCTGTCGGTATCGTCCTTCGAACCGCGCGCCAGCTGGACGGTCTACGCGATCTACGCACCGGAAAACCGCCAGCGCCTGGAACAGGCCATCTCGGAAGAACTGGCACGCGCCCGCAAGGACGGTTTCACCGAAGCGGAAATCCACGACGGCATCGCCTCGCTGCTGAACTACCGGCGCCTGGCGCGTGCCCAGGACGACGTGCTGGCCAGCACCTGGATCGACTACATCCGCCGTGGCCGCACCTTCGCCTGGTCGGCCGACATGGACAAGCAGATTGCAGCCCTGACCCCGGCGGCGGTCAACGACGTCCTGCGCAAGTACCTGAAGCCGGAAGACTTCAGCACGGCGGTGGCCGGGGATTTCAGCAAGGCGAAGAAGTAAGCGGCTGAGGGCCGCGCCGGCCGTCACCGGCGCGCGGCGGCTCCGACGCCTGGGGCAGGCGCCGCGCCCGCCGGCCACGGCATACGGCCGAGGCGCCGTGATGCCGCTCGCCAGCTCAGGCCGCGGGCAGGTTCCGCACGCGAGCGCCCGGGGCCAGCGGCGTATCGCGCAGGCGCAAGCCCGTGGCGTCCGCGATGGCGTTCGCCACGCAGGCCGATGCCGGCCCCTGGGACGCTTCGCCCGCGCCCAGGAAAGGCGTGCCGGGACGGTCGATCAAATGCACTTCGATGTGCTCGGGCACATTGGAGAAGCGCAGGATCGGATAGGTGCTCCAGTCGAACGTCGTGACACGCCTCTTGTCGAAATGCAGCTGTTCGTACAGCGTCCAGCTGGTGGACTGGATGATGCCGCCCTCCACCTGGTTGCGCACGCCATCCGGGTTGACGATCTGCCCGGTGTCGATGGCGGCAACGGCGCGATGGATGCGCACGTCGCCCGAGTCGCGATCCACCGTCAGCTCCATGCCGATGGCCAGGTAGGCCATCAGGTTCTTGTACATGGCGAAGGAAAAGCCGAAGCCGCGCCCCGGTTCGCGCTTGCGTTTGGGATCCCAGCCGAAGCGTTGCGCCGCCAGCTGGATCACGTCGCGGGCGCGGGGATCCTTCAAATGCCGCAGGCGGAACTCGACCGGGTCGGCCTTGGCCGCCGTGGCGAGTTCATCCATGAAGCTTTCGATGGCGAAGATATTCATATAGGCGCCCAGCGACCGCATCGCCGACACGCGCAGCGGCATCTCGGGAATGAAGTGGTGCAGCACCTTGGTATTGGGGAAGGCGTACAGCGGAATACTGTTGCGGTCGCCGCCCCCTTCGGGCATGGGGATCGGCACCGGCGGCGCTGGCGTGAAAGGCTGGGCAAGCGCCCACGTCGGAATCATGCGGCCGGCATTGTCGATGCGCAGGTTGTGGCCATTGCTCCAGATCTCGTACTGCCAGTCGACGATATTGCCCTTGGCATCCAGCGAGGCCTGCACTTCCGTCACCATGGCCGGACCGGCCGGCTCCCAGGTGTGTTCCTGGTCCCGCATCCACTGGACGCGCACCGGGCGCCCGGGCACCGCGCGGGCAATCAGCGCCGCATCGGCCGCCACATCGTCGGCGCCGTTATGACCGTAGCAGCCCGAGCCTTCGACGTGGACGCAGCGTACTTTTTCCTGCGGCAGCGACAGCATCTCGGCCAGGCCCTTGCGCAGCGGGAAGACCCCTTGCGTATGCGTCCACACCGTCATCGAATCGTTGTCATACTGCGCCACTGCGCAGGACGGCCCGATGGAACCGTGCGTCAGGTAAGGCTTGGAGAAGCGTGCTTTCAAGGTCTGGACCGCCGGGGCGGCCGGCCCCTTGTGGTCGGCGACATCGATTTCGCGGGACGGCAGCGTCTTCAGGTAATCGTGGATGCCGGCCTCGTCCGGCAGGACGTAGGTCTCTTCCCATTGCGCGGACTGCGCCAGCGCGCGCATGGCGACGATCGCCTGCCACTCGTCCTGGGCGACCACGGCCAGGTAATTGCCGTCGCGCACCACCTTGACGACGCCGGGCATGGCTTGCACCCCGTCGATATCGGCCTTGAGCAGGCGCGCGCCGTAGGAGGGTTGCCGCACCACCCGGGCGTGCACCATGCCGGGCAGGCGCATGTCCTGCACGTAACTGGGGCCGCCGGTGACCTTGCCCGGGATATCGACGCGCGGCATCGACTGGCCCAGCACGGTGTGGGTGCGGGGATCCTTCAGCGGCGAATCCGGCTGCGCCGCGCGATGCAGGTCCAGGCCGGACACGGCCTCGCCGTAGGTCAGACGCCGGCCGTCCATGGCCTGGATGACGCCGTTGGCTACCTTCAGCGTGTCGGCGCTGGCCTGCAGCCGCGTCGCCGCCGCCTGCACCAGCAGCCCGCGCACCTGCGCCGCTGCATTCAGGATGGCGGTGCCGCTGTCGGCCAGGGAATGGCTGCCCGCGGTGTAGCCTTCGTTGGGCGTGCGCGCGGTATCCGCGGTGATCAGGTGCACCGCTTCCGGCGCGACGTCCAGCTCCTCCGCGGCGATCTGGATGAACGCCGTCCGCACGCCGGTGCCCAATTCGGCCTTGCCGGTGAAGACGGTCAGCTTGCCGGTCTGGTCCAGCCGGATCCAGGCGTCCAGCATGGGGGTCGTGTTCAGGTTGCCCGGCAGCCTGGGGCCCTTGCGGGCTGCCTCCTGCGCCATGACGGGCATATGCGGCAGCAGCGAAAAGCCCACCGTGATGGCACCGGCCGCCAGAAAACGGCGGCGCGTGGGATCGTGAGGAAGATCGCGCGGCGCGTTCATTTGGCGGCTCCCGCGGCAGCGGCTGCCTGGCCGCCGGAGGTACCGGCGGCGCGCATGGATTCCGCCGCTTGCGAGATGGCGGCGAGGATACGCATATGCGTACCGCAGCGGCACAGATTGGGCTGCATATGCGCGCGGATCTCCGCGTCGGTCGGCGAACTGTTGCGGTCCAGCAGCGCCTGCGCGCGCATCACCATGCCGGCGATGCAATAGCCGCATTGCGCCGCCTGCTTGTCGATAAAGGCCTTTTGCAGCGGGCCGGGATGTTCGGCGGTGCCCAGGCCCTCGATGGTGCGGACCGGCCTGCCCTGGACCGACGAGGCGGGAAACTGGCAGGAAAACACCGGTTCGCCGCCGACGATGACCGTGCACGCGCCGCACTGGCCCATGCCGCAGCCGAACTTGGCGCCATTGAGTTCAAGATGGTTGCGCAGCGCATACAGCAGGGGCATCGACGGATCGATATCCAGCTCGTGCGCAACGCCATTGACGTTGAGGGTAATCATTTGGACGTGTTCTCCTTGCGGATCTTCGCCACCGTATCGTCCAGGTTGGCCCAGGCCGGGCGCTGCGCAATGTGCATGCGCGTATAGGCCAGGATGTCGGCGACCTGCTGATCGTTCAAGGTGTGCGCGAAGGAAGGCATGTAGTGGGAAGCGGCCGAGCCCCGCAGCGGTATGCCCTGCAGGACCAGATTGATGGCATTGCGCGGGCTGTCGGCATTGACGACCGAGCTGGCGGCCAGCGAGGGGCGGTCGCCGATCAGTGTCATGGGCGCGGAGGCCGCGTGGCAGGCCGCGCAGGTGGACGCGAACAGCGCGCTGCCGCGTTGCAGGCGTTGCGCTTCGGTCTGGTCCGTCGCCCGGGCCGGCACGACTGCCGGCGTGGCCGACGCGGCCGGCGGTTTGGCCGCCGGGGCGGCAGCGGCCGTCTGGCCGTCCAGCGACAGCAGATACACCGCCATGGCGCGCACATCGCTTTCGGCGACCAGGCCAAGCTGGCGGGTCACCGGCTCCATCGGGCCGGCCGCCGCGCCGTGCTGGCTGGCCAGGCCGGTGCGCAGATAGGCCGTCAACTGGTCGACGGTCCAGGGGGGCTGCTTGTGGCCCAGCGCGTTCAGGGGCGGCACATCCCAGCCTTCGATGCTGCCGCCGGCGAAGGGTTTGCCGCTGTCCTCGGCGCCCAGCGTCGTCATGGGCGTATGGCAGGCCGCGCAGTGTCCCGGGCCTTCGACCAGGTAACGCCCGCGCAGCCATTCGGCGCTATGCGAGGCGTCGTCCGCCAGCGGGCCCGGATGCAGGTACAGCAGGTTCCATCCCGCGATCAGCGGCCGGAAACCCAGCGGGAAGGCCAGATCGTTGTCGTGGGCGACCGCCTTGACCGGCGTGCGCGTCATCATATAGGCGTACAGGTCCTTGATGTCCGCGTCCGACATCCGCGTGAAGTGCGGATAGGGAAAGGCCGGGTACAACAGGTGCCCGTCGCGCGACACGCCCTCGCGCATCGCCCGCGTGAAAGCCGCCAGGGACCAGCGGCCGATGCCGGTGTCCGGATCGGGCGTGATGTTGGTGCTGTAAAGCGTGCCGAAAGGCGTCTCCAGCGGCGCCCCGCCCGCATAGGACTTGCCCGTGGCCGACGTGTGACAGGATATGCAGTCGCCCGCCGCGGCCAATTGCGCCCCGCGCCCGATCGAGCCGGCGTCGAAAGACGCGGCCGCGGGCGGGTCGATCGGATCGATGGCGTTGCGGTATGCGAAAGAACAGGCGGCGACGCCTCCCAGCACCACGATCGCGAGCACACCTGCCGCGATGGATCTACCTTTCATCCGAACCTCTGCAATGCGAAAACGGCGGTGGGGCGGACTGTAGCGCCGGTCCCTGACATTCATTTGAAATCCGACAGGGCTTCCATAATCTGGATGTTTGGCGCGATATCCGCGCTTGCCATGGCACGATAGGCGATCGGCGCGGCAATGGCGAGCCTCTTGATATTCACTCCGGCATATCGATGGCCGCCGGCCGGCCCTTCATGCCCGCTTCTGTCGGATGCCTTAAATCCCTACGGCGCGAAGCAGCATGACATCGCGCCACCGGGCCCGGGTGTAACATCGCGCCGCTGGGGGCTCCCCCATCTTCCATCCGGAGCGAATGCCTTGAAATACCGCAAACTCGGCCGTACCGACCTCGATGTCAGCCTGATCGGCCTGGGCACCATGACCTTCGGCGAGCAGAATTCCGAAGCCGACGCCCATCAGCAACTGGACTATGCATTGGAGCGCGGCATCAACCTGGTCGATACCGCCGAGATGTATCCCGTGCCGCCGAAGGCGGAAACCCAGGGCCGTACCGAGGCCTATATCGGCACCTGGATCGCCAAAACACGCCGCCGCCACGACATCGTACTGGCCAGCAAGATCGCCGGCCCGGTGCGCGACCCCAAGCGGCCCGGACATATCCGCGAAGGCAAGACCTTCCACGACCGCAAGAACCTGACGGCCGCCCTCGATGCCAGCCTGAAGCGCCTGCAGACGGACTATCTGGACCTGTACCAGCTGCATTGGCCCGACCGCACCACCATGACCTTCGGCCAGCATGCCTACCCCTGGTTCAAGGACGAACATACCGTACCGATCGCGGAAACGCTGTCGGTAATGCAGGACTTCGTCAAGCAAGGCAAGGTGCGCCATATCGGCGTGTCCAACGAGACCCCATGGGGCGTGGCGCAATTCATCCGCCACGCCGAGGTCGACGGCCTGCCGCGCATCGCGTCCATCCAGAATGCCTACAACCTGCTCAATCGGCTCTATGAACAGGGCCTGTCCGAATTCAGCCACCATGACGATGTCGGCCTGCTGGCCTATTCGCCGCTGGCCATGGGCATGCTGACGGGCAAGTACGAAAACGGCGTGCGGCCGCAGGGTTCGCGCCTGGCGCTGTTCTCGCGCTTCACCCGCTACAACAGCCCGCAGGCGGAGGCGGCAACCAGCGAATACGTGGCACTGGCCAGGCAGCACGGCCTGACCCCCACCCAGCTCGCGCTGGCCTTCATCAACCAGCAGCCTTTCGTCACCAGCAACCTGATCGGCGCGACGACGCTGGAGCAACTCGAGGAAAACATCGAAAGCGTGAATATCACGCTCGATGAAGGCGTGCTCGCCGCCATCGAGGCGATACATCGCCGGCACCCCAATCCGGCGCCGTAAGACACGACGCGACGGCGAGCGGCATCGCCGCCGCCGCACCCACGACACCCCGCTCCGCCTTCGAAGACATCGTCTTCGAAGGCTTTTTTATGGCCGCTCGCGCCGGCCATCGTCCCATCGCGCGCCGGCTTCCTCGGATACGGAGCGGTCCTGGCATTGCGCCGGCGCACGCCGCGCGCTGACACGCACCTTATATATTGATTTGAAATCAAGATTGACCCACATATATCCATGGCGATAGGCTGCGTGCCACGGCGGCATGTAACGCCGGTTCCGATCCACCAGCCGCCGAGCGCCAACCATGAACGCCATCGAAGACTCCCCCGACCTCTCGAATCGCGTTGCGGCCGCCTTGCCCGGGCGGCGCGGCCTGTACTACGGCGGCGGGTGGCACGAGGCCCTGTCCGGGCGTCAGGCACGCAGCGTGAATCCCGCCACGCAGGAGGACCTGGGTTCCTACGCGGTCGCGGGAGCGGAGGACGTCGACGCGGCAGTCCGCGCGGCTGCCGCGGCGGCGGCAGGCTGGCGCGCCACCTCGCCGCTGGAGCGAGGCGCACTGCTGCGCCGCGCCGCCGCCATCGTGCGCGAACATGCATGGGAGCTGGCGCTGATCGACGCCGCCGATTGCGGCAATCCGGTACGGCAGATGCGCGACGATGCCGTGATCGCGGCGACCCAGCTCGAGTACTTCGCCGGCCTGGTACTGGAACTGAAAGGCGAAACCATCCCCACCTTGAACGGCTCGCTGGACTACACGCTGCGCGAGCCGCTGGGCGTCGTGGCGCGCATTATTCCGTTCAACCATCCCTTCATGTTCGCCGCGGGCAAGATCGCCGCGCCACTGGCCGCCGGCAATCCCGTGATCGTCAAGCCACCGGAACAGGCCCCGCTTTCCAGCCTGCGCCTGTTCGAATTGATCGGGCCGGTCTTTCCTCCCGGTGTGCTGAATTGCCTGACGGGCGACCGCGAAACCGGCGCCGCGCTGGCCGCGCACGAGGGCATCGCGGCCGTTGCCCTGATCGGCAGCGTGAATGCCGGCAAGGCCGTGATGCGCACCGCGGCCGACGGCCTGAAGAAGGTCCTATTGGAGCTGGGCGGCAAGAATGCCATGGCGGTCTATCCCGACGCCGACCCCGAAAAAGCCGCCCAGGGCGCCGTGCGCGGCATGAACTTCACCTGGTGCGGCCAATCGTGCGGATCCACCACCCGCCTCTTCCTGCACGATTCGGTGCATGACCGCATGCTGGACCGCATCGTCGCGCTGACCGCAGCGCTGCATCGCCCCGGCCTGCCCACCGATACGCGCACGACCATGGGTGCGCTGGTCTCGCGCGAACAGATGGACAAAACCCTGTCCTATATCGCCTCGGCCACCACGGAAGGCGCCCGCGTCGCGCATGGCGGGCGCCGCTGCGACGATCCGGCCCTGCGCGCCGGCTATTTCGTCGAGCCCACTATCCTGGCTGATGTGACGCCCGAAATGCGCGTGGCACGCGAGGAAATCTTCGGCCCGGTCCTCTCGGTTTTCAAGTGGTCGGATGAAGATGCCCTGTTCGATGCGGTCAACGGCGTCGAATACGGACTTACCGCGTCCATCTGGACCCGCGACCTGGCCACGGCGCATCGTGCGGCGGCACGCGTGCAAGCCGGCTATGTATGGATCAACGGATCGTCCAGCCATTTCATCGGCGCTCCTTTCGGCGGCTACAAGCTATCCGGCATCGGCCGCGAGGAGTGCAAGGAAGAACTGGCGGAATTCACGCAGATCAAGAACGTCAACGTCACCCTGGACTGAAGTCCGCAACGCCCATGCCCACGAAAAACGATCATGCCACCCCGCGCTGGGGCAGCGACTACCTGGCCGTCCTGATGCGCCACATCGGCCTGGAATACGTTGCCCTGAACCCGGGCGCCAGCTTCCGTGGCCTGCACGACAGCCTGGTGAACTACCTGGGCGATGAAGCCCCGCGCATGCTGACGGTGCTGCACGAAGAGCACGCGGTGGCCATCGCGCACGGCTACGCGAAAGCCGCCGGCCGCCCCATGGGCGCCATTCTGCATGCGAATGTCGGCCTGATGCATGGCTCCATGGCCATCTTCGACGCCTATTGCGACCGTGTGCCGGTACTGGTCTTCGGCGCCACGGGACCCATCGATACGGCGCGGCGGCGTCCCTGGATCGATTGGCTGCACACCTCCAAGGACCAGGGGGCGCTGGTGCGCTCCTTCGTCAAATGGGATGCCGAGCCGGCATCGCTGGAGGCGGCGCGCGACGCGGTGCTGCGGGCGCGCCAGATCGCGACCACGCTGCCGCAAGGCCCGACATACGTATGCTTCGACAGCGCCTTGCAGGAAGCCGCCTGCGCCGATACGCCGCCCTTGCCACCGCTGCGGCGATACGAGGCGCCGGTACGGCCCGGCGTATCCGACCGCGCGGCGAAAACCGTCGCCGCCCGGCTGTACGAAGCGCGGCGGCCGCTGATCCTGGCCGGGCGCGTATCGCGCGACGAAGGGGACTGGCACCGCCGCGTGGCACTGGCGGAGCACTGCGGCGCCGCGGTCCTGACGGACTTCAAGGTAGGCGCGGCCTTTCCCACACGCCATCCGCTGCATCGCGCCGCGCCGGGCTACTTCATGGCCGAGGCCGGCCTGGCGGCGCTGCGCGAAGCGGACGTCATCCTCAGCCTGGATTGGGTCGACCTGGCCGGCACGCTGCGCTCGGCGTGGGGCACCGATGCCGTACCGGCGCACGTCATCCAGGTATCGCTGGACCAGACATTGCACAACGGCTACGGCGGCGAACATCAAGGCCTGGCCGGAACCGATACCTATCTGATGGGCGATCCGGACGAGTTCAGCGGGCAGCTCCTGGATGCGATGCGGGCGCTGGGCCGTCCGCGCATGGCGCCGCCGACGTCGACGACGCCGCAGGCCATGCCGGGCGACGGCCCCGGCGATCCCGGTGGGGAGAACGATACCGCTTCGAATGACGGCGCGACCGAAAGTATTCCCATGACGGTATTCGCCAGGACCATCAGCCGTCATCTGGAACGCCACGCACCCGCGTGCCTGATCCGCACCAACCTGGGCTGGCCGGGCGATGCGTATCCGTTTTCCCATCCGCTGGATTATCTGGGCTATGACGGCGGTGCCGGCGTCGGCTCGGGCCCGGGAATGTCCGTCGGCGCGGCGTTGGCGCTCAAGGGCGGCGCCCGCCTGCCGGTCGCCGTGCTGGGTGACGGTGATTTCCTGATGGGGGTGACGGCGTTCTGGACAGCGGTGCGCTATGACATCCCCTTGCTGGTGGTGGTGGCGAACAACCGGTCCTTCTTCAATGACGAAGTCCACCAGGAGAAAGTCGCCGTGGTACGGGGAAGACCGGTGGAGAACAAATCGGTCGGACAGCGGCTTGAAACCCCGGAGATCGATATCGCGGCCATGGCGCGCGCGCAGGGCGCCTGGGCCCGTGAAGCCGTGCGCACCCGGGACGAGCTTGAACAGGCCCTGGCTGAAGCGATTGCGGCGGTGCGGGCGGGCAAGGTCGCCGTCCTGGATGTACGGGTCGGACGCGAATATGCGCCGGCGATGGCGAAAGCGTTGACCCGTGGCGATTAGGCCTGGACGCGGCTCGGGGACGCGGCGCCCCAATCCGGAAAAAAATAGGCGTGACGCCCTTTCCCGCCGCGCGGCGCGATCACGAAGGCCCGATATAACGGGCCCGCGGCCGCACGAGAAATCCCGCCAATCGCTGCTCCAGCGCATGCGCCACCCACCCCGCCGCGCGGCCGACGGACATCAGCGCCCCGGGCGCGCCCGCTGGCCCCGCCAGCACGGCGCACAGGACCGCCAAAGCCATGGGCAAGTTGGCTCTCAATCCGAGTTCCTCCTGCGCCCTCTCCACGCATCGGAGCGCCGTCTTGCCGCGCGCCGCCACCGGGTTGATCTCGCGCGCGAGTTCCAGCAGCAGCGTGGCACGGGGATCGCCATCGGGATAGAGCGGATGCCCGTAGCCCGGCACCGGGCTTTTGCGTGCCAGCAACCCTTTCAGATGGTCCAGGTAAGCCTCCGGGGTCTTCGATTGCGCCAAAGCCGCCTCCGCCTGCTCGCATCCCAATCCCGTCAGCATGCCCTCGAATGCCCCCAGCGCCGTGGTCACGCAAGAGAATAGATCGGCACCGGCGGAGGCAGCGATGCGGGCCGCGAAGGTGGCCGGCGCCAGTTCGTTATCGGCGCTGAGGATCAGCGCCGCATCCAGGATGCGCAGATGCGCGGGCGTCGTCTTGATGCCAAGCTTGTCCGCCAGCACCGCGGCGATGGGCTGCGGCGCGTCGTTCAGCACATAAGCGGGTTTCGCGGCCAGCAACCCCGTCGCCGCCGCCATGGCCTGCGTCAGCTGGCGTGCCGCCAGCGTCGGCGCGCCCAGCGTCAGCTCCGGATTGCGGCCCAGGCTGGCCGCATAGGCCTCCACCGCGACCGACAGCAGGCGGCGCGAGTGATTGCGCGTCGCGACCTGCGCAATGCCGTCGGCCAGGGCCTGGAAGCCAGCTCCCGGACGCGCCGGCTGCCACACGACCGGTGTCTCGGGCAGCATGCCGTTCCACAAGAGCTCGGTGCATTCCTCGAACGAACGGTGGCCATGCACCAGGTCTGCCGCCGACTTGCCCCGATAGCGCGGGCCATCCGGGCCGATGGCGGTGATCGATGTCTGCATCACGGCGTTGCCGCCCCAGCGGATCATGCGTTCGCCGCTGGCGCCCGCCGTCGATCTTCCCCGGCCGCGCGCGCCCAGGGCGTCCAGGTCCTCTACGTAGTACAGGTTGCCCCTGCCGCCCACGGCCGGAACGACGCGTATCCAGCCACGGCTGACGTACGCGTAGAGGGTCTGCATCTTGATGCCCAGGCGTTCGATCGCCGTACGGGCATCGACCAGCGTACCGGCCTGGCCGGGTGCGTCGTCCTGCGGGCCGGATGCGGCAGCCCTGCTGCGGGTTTTTGCCATGCGGTGGCTCCGGTATGTGGGGAATGGGCAGAGGTTGCCGGTTGAGGTTGATTGATTGTAAATCAATCTATACACACATTGATTTGGATTCTACGATGACGGCGCAGTTTCAGAAAATCAATAACCCCTGGAGACAAGCATGTTCAACCGCCACGCCCTCGCGTCGAAGCCCGGCCGCTGGAGCGCCGCGCTGGCCTTGATGGTGGCCCTGGCCGGCACCTGCCACGCCGCTTATCCCGAGCATCCCGTCACGCTGGTATCCGCCTTCCCCCCCGGCGGCAGCACGGACGTGATCGGCCGCATGCTGTCGCCCAAGCTGGGCGAGGTCTTCAAGCAGACCTTCATCGTCGAAAACCGGGCCGGTGCGTCCGGCAACATCGCCAGTGAGTACGTCGTGCGATCCGCGCCCACCGGCGAGGTCATTCTGATCGGCAACAACACCATGACCGTCAACGCCGCACTGGGCGTCAAGCAGAACTTCGACTTGCTGAAGGACCTGACGCCCATCGCCGCGATCGCAGAAACGCCCGTGGCCCTGGCGGTCAATAGCAAACTGCCGGTCCATAGCGTGCAGGAACTGATCGCCTACGGCAAGGCGCATCCCGGCACACTCAGTTTTTCATCCTGCGGCACCGGCACCGCGCAGCATTTCGCGGGCATCGAGTTCGCGCATCGCGCCGGCATCGACATGGTCCACGTCCCCTACAAGGGCTGCGCGCCGGCGCTTACCGATGGACTGGGCGGACAGGTACCCGTGATGTTCAACGCCATCTCGAACATCGATCCGCAGCTCAAGAGCGGCAAGATCCGCCTGCTCGCCGTGGCGACGCGCAATCGCGTTCCTTTCCATCCCGACGTACCGGCGATCGCCGAAATGCCGGGTTTCCAGGATTACGACTTTGCCGTGTGGCTGGGCTTCTTCGTCACCGCCAAAACGCCGCAACCCATCGTCGACAAGCTACGCACCGCGGTCCTGGCGCTGGCGCGCGGCAAGGAAACCCGCGATGCCCTGGCCCAGCGCCTGTTCGTGCCCATGGACATGGACGGCCCGCAATTGAAGCAGCAGATCGCCCGGGAGCTGGTGAAATGGAAAAAGCTCGCGGACGAATACCACATCACCATCGATTGAAGCCGGCGGGCCGGTCCACGGCCGCATGCCGGCGCGGCCGCCCCACCGGTACGCCTGTGCCGGCACCCTGAATCACCTTTTGCCGTCGCGTATCCACTTCTATCGAGCACCTCGATGAGCGCATCGATCCCCCGCCTGCAACTCGACGATATGCCGCCTGACCTGGCCGGCTACCTGGCGCCGCGCGTGCGCCGGCTGGGTTACCTGGGCGAACTGTTCCAGGTCGGCGCCCATGCGCCCGACGCGCTGTTGACCTTCATGCAATTCACCGAGGCGCTGAAAAACGCCTTGCCCGACAGATTGGCCGAAACCGCCGTCCTGACGACGGCCACGCTGATGGAAAACACCTACGAGCGCAATCAGCACGAACGGTTATGCGTGCGCCTGGGTTTCGGGCGTGAATGGATAGACCAGGTCGAACGGCTGGAGCCGGCCCTCGCCGGCCAGATGTCGGAAGCCGAGCGCGCGGTACAGGCCTACGTTATGGCCGCGCTCGCCACGCGCGGCCTGCGGGCACAGGCCGAATTCGACCGCCTGGCCGCGCTGCTGCCGCCCGCCCAGGCCGTGGCGGTGGCCATGCTGGTCGGCCGCTACGTCACGCATGCCCTGATCGTGAACACCTTCGGCCTTATGCCGCCCGTGCCGTCCATCTGGGAGGATGGCTTCGGCCAGCCCGCGCAGGACGCCATACCCGGCACGCTTACGCAATAACAGGAACGACGATGAACGCAGAACCCGTCTGGATCACCGAATCGCAGGTCACCTCGCTGCTGACGCTGGCCGAAGCCATCCCCGCGCTCGAGGACGGCCTGCGCCTGCACGCGCGCGGCGAAGCGGCCAGCATGCCGAAGACCATGCTCCAGTTCGGCCACAACAATCTGCATGCGCTGGGCGCCCGCCTGGGCGACTATGTCGGCACCAAGTCCTGGGCGCATACCGAGGGCGGCACTTGCCCGCTGCTGTTGCTGTGGCATGCGGCCGACGGCCAATTGGCCGCCGTGATCGAAGCCTTCGCGCTGGGCAATCTGCGTACCGGCGGCACGACCGGCCTGGCGACCGACTGGCTGGCGCGCCCCGGCGCGCGGGTGCTGGCCATGGCCGGCACCGGCAAGCAGGCGCTGTCGCAAGTGGCCGCGGTACTGGCGGTGCGCGATATCCATGAGGTGCGTGTCTACAGCCCCACCCCCGCCAGTCGCGAGGAGTTCGCCGCCCGCATCGAAAAGGAATTCGCCGATCGCGCAGTAGCCGCGCGGGCTTGCGCCAGCATGGCCGCCGCCTGCGACGGCGCCGACATCGTCACGCTGGCCACGCGCGCGCGCGCACCGTTCCTGGCGGCGGGCATGCTGGCGGCCGGAAGCCACCTGAATGCCATCGGCGCCATCGCACCGGATCGCGAAGAATTCCACCAGGATGTCTTCGATCGCGCCACTGTCGTGGCGGTCGACGATCCCTCCAGCGCGCGCACGCTGTCGCGTGAATTTCGCACGCGCTACGGCGAAAACTGGAGTGGCGTACAGACGCTCTCCGACCGCATCCTGCGCGGCGAGCGCCGCCCCGGCGACGCCGACACGACCGTATTCAAGGCCATGGGCATGGGTATTTCCGATGTCGCCCTCGGCGCGGAAGTGCTGCGCCGCGCGCGGCAGCAGGGCATGGGCCGGCCCATGCCGGCCCCGGTGCGGAGCAAGCCCAGGTTCTTCGCGGCCGCGCCGGCCGCACGGGCGAGCTGACTTCCCTTCCCCTTTTACGCATACCGATATCCACGGAGACCGCATCATGAGCGAATACCATCGCGACTTTGCCCGCGTCAACGGCAGCTTCATCGACTGTGGCGGGCAACCCCCGGCCTCGCGCAACACGCAATGGGCACCCATCGTCGTGACCAAGGAGGAAATCGACGCCGAGGTCCAGCGCCTGGCGTCCTTGCCGATGCCGGCGTCGGGCCGTCGCGAATCCCTGATCGTGCATCCCTCGGCGCGGGATTTCGCACCCGGCATGGCGCCCGGGATTCAGGTTCGGCTGTCGGTGCTCAAGCCGGGCGAACGCACCGAACCTTTCCGGCACAACGCCACCGAAGTCAACTTCTGCATCGGGGGCCAGGGCGTGACTGAGGTGGGCGGCCAGCACATCGCCTTCAGGCAGTACGACGTGTGGAACCACCCCAGCTACACGCATTACAGCCATTACAACGATGGCAAGGACCTGCAAGTACGGCTGACGTACTCGAACGTGCCCCTGCTGCAGTTCATGGATATCTACGTCGCCGATGCGGCGGCGCCCCAGCCCGCCGGCACAACGGCAACGCCGGCCAGGACGGCCGAGGACGACCCGCGCCGCCGCAACCCCTACGGCATGTTCCCCATCACGGACGACGGCGGCCTGCTGATGCCCTATGAGACGTTGATCAACCCTACCGCCGTGGAGTCGCGCGCCCTGCACTTTGCCTGGGACAAGGTGAAGCCGCAGCTGGACAAGCTGGAAGCGCTGGGCAAGGAATACATCGGACGCCGCCTGTACATGTACTACAACCCGGCGACGGGGCGCTTCAACGGCATCACACCGAATTTCTTCGCCACCATGACGATCCGTCCGCCCAAGATCATCGATCGCCCGCATCGACACGTGTCGGCCGCCATCAATTACTACTTCTCGGGCAGCGGCTATAGCAGCGTGGCCGGCAACCGCTATGAATGGAAGGCCGGCGACCTGATGCTGTCGGCGCCCGGCTGGGCCGTGCACAACCACGCCTCGTACGACGACTACGTGTACGAACTGACGGTGCAGGACCAGCCGCTGAATATCTATATGGAATCCCTGCTGTGGCAGGAAGACCTGCACCACCCCGCCGTGGTACTGGGCAAGCAGGAAGGATTCATGACCAACCGCAAGGCGGCCTGACGCGCCTGGAGCACCGAATGATCAATCTGCAGAAGGACACCCTGCGCGGGTCCATCCCCCCCATCGTGACGCCTTTCCGGGATGGCAAGGTGGATTACGACCGGCTGGCCGCCCTGATCGATTTCCAGGCCAGGAACGGGACGCACGGCGTCCTCATCAACGGCACGACATCCGAGCCCTCGACGCTGACGGTGCAGGAACGCAACCAGGCGGTCAGCATCGCGGTGGAAGCGGCGCGCGGACGCCTGCAGGTGGTCGCCGCCACCGGGTCGCAGTCCCACGCGGAAAGCGTGGTCCTCAGCGAACATGCCGCCGGGGCCGGCGCGGACGCGCTATTGCTGGTGACGCCTTACTATGTGCGGCCGCCGCAACGCGGCGTGGCGGCCTATTTCATCGATATCGGCCAGCGCGTCGACATCCCGCTGATGATGTATCACATCCCTGGACGCACGGCCTTCAAGGCCGACCTGCGGACGCTGGAAGACATCGCGCAGGCGCTGCCGCATTTCGTCGGCATCAAGCACGCCGTGGACGATCACTCGTTCGTGACGGAGATGCTGCACCGCTTCGGCCCGGCGTTCCGCGTCTTTGTCGGGCTGGAGGAATTTACCTTTCCGATGATGTGCCTGGGCGCGGGAGGCACCATGAACGCCGTGGCCAACGTGGCCCCACGAGAGGTCGCCCAGCTGTGCGATCTGGTCCGCGCCGGACGTCTGGAAGCCGCGCGCGAACTTCACTACAAGCTGTTCGATCTGATGAAAATGATCTTCTGGGACACCAACCCGATCCCGCTGAAATACCTGATGAAGCGGCTGGGCCTGCTGGAACGCAACGAGCACCGCCTGCCCATGGTCCCCGCGACACCCGAACTGGAACGCCGCATCGACACCCTGATCGATACCCTGGAGTTGAAAGCAGGCTAAGGCACGTGCCGGGTCAGGCAGTCGCGCCCAGGCGCGCAAGCTCGCCGGCATCGGCCAACCCGGCCACCTGCCAGCACGTATCCGCCAGGCGTTGCGCCTGCTCGCGCTGCATCACTTCCGCGGCCAGGCCGTGGAACTTGTCCTCGAGATCGGCGTCGGTCATGGGCCGCGCCAGCGTGCCCAGCGCTTCGGGCACGTGCCGGTCCAGCTTGCGCCCGTCCTTCAGCACGATGCGCACGCGGCCTTCCAGCTTGCGCATATGGGGATCCAGCGTCGTCGTCACGCGCTTGCGCAAACCAATTACCTGCGGATCCCGCACGGATTGCGTACTGAACTGCGCTTCGCCGGCGGCGCCGTACACCAGCGCCGCCGCCAGGGCGTGGTACACGCTGAACTTGCCTTCCAGGCCGGTGGCCGGCTCGGTCTTGGCGGTCAGCTCCAGCACCAGGGGCCCCACGGTGGCATGCACGGCTTCGATCTGCGACGGCTGCAGCGCATATTCCTTGCGCAGCTGCAGGCAGGCATCGATGACCGCATGCTGGACCAGGCCGCAGGCGAAAGGCTTGTACATATTGCGCATCAACTCGTACTGCCCGCCCAGGTTGCCGGTGATGACGTCGGGGTCGAAGCGGTCGGACATGACGTGGCCGAAACCGCGCCTGGCTTCCAGCGCGCGCGTCGAGCTGGTATAGCCCTGCCGGGCCAGCAGCGCCGCGCCCAGTCCGTTCTGCGCCGCCTTGCCCGGATGCAGGCTTTTGCACATACTGCCGAACATCTCGCGCAGGCCGGCGGATTGCGTGGCCGCGATGCCCAGCGCCCATGCCATGCGCTCCTCGTCCAGATCAAGCAGCTTGCCTGCCGCCGCCGCCGCGCCGAACACGCCCGCCGTGCCGGTGATATGCCAGCCGCGGTCGTAGTGTTCGGGAAACACCGACAGGCCGATGCGGATTTCCGCCTCCACGCCCAGCGCATAGGCATGCACCAGATCGCGGCCGCTGAACTTGCGCCATTCGCACAGCGCCAGCACGGCCGGCAGCACCGGCGCGCTGGGATGCACCGCGCGATAGTGCGTATCGTCGAAATCCAGCACATGCGAGCTGATGCCGTTCAGCAGCGCCGCATGCAGGATATCGGCGCGGTCCGGCCGGCCCACCACCTGCGCCTGGGGCGCGCCGAAAAACGGGCGATACGCGTCCAGCGCCGCCTGCACGGTGGCGTGACGCGCCGCGCCCAGCGCGCAGCCGTACCAATTGAGCAGGCCGCGCGAGGCCTCGTGCACCACCTCCGCGGGCAGGTCCTCGTAGCGCGAGGCAACCAGATAGCGGGCGAGGATGCGCGTGACTTCCTGCTTGTCGGGGGAAAGTGGGGAGGTCGTCATGGTCAATCGATGTGGATGTTCGCCGTCTGGATGATCTTGGCGAACTTGCCGATCTCGGCATGAATGAACGCATCCGCCTGCGCCGGCGTGCCTGACTGCACGGCGGCGCCCTGCCGGCGCAGCGCCTGCCGTACCTCCGGCGATGCCAGCACCGCGTCGAGCGCGCCGTTCAGCTTGACGACCACGTCGTCAGGCGTCCCGGCGGGCGCCAGCAGCGAAAACCACGTCCCGGTATCGAACCCGGCGACGCCGGCCGCCTGCATCGTCGGCACGCCGGGCAGATCGGGGTCGGGGCGCGCGCCGGTGATCGCCAGCGCGCGCAGCCGGCCGGTCTTGACCTGCGGCAGTACCGAGAGGGCATTGGCGAACATCATGTCCACCTCGCCCGACATCAGGTCGGTCATCGCCGACGCGGTGCCGCGGTAAGGCACGTGACGCAGCTCGACCCCGGCTTCGTGCGCATACATCTCGGCGGTCAGGTGCGGCGAGCTGCCGTTGCCCGTGGACGCAAAGGTCAGGCTGTTGGGCTTGCGCCGGGCCAGCGCGGTCAGCTGGGCCACGGTGGTGACGGGCACCTTGGTATTGACGACCAGCAGGAAGGGCACGGACGCCATCATCCCGATCGCGCGGAAGTCCTTCTCCACCCGGAAAGGCAGGTTGGTGTACAGCGACTGGCTGACGGCGATGGACGATGGCGCGGCCAGCAGCGTGTAACCGTCCGGCGCGGCGCGCGCCACCGTGGCCGCCCCCACGTTGCCGCCCGCGCCGGAGCGGTTTTCGACGATCAACTGCTGTCCCAGGGACGTGGAGAGCCTGGCGGCGACCAGCCGGGTAACGATATCCACGCCGGCGCCGGGAGGGAACGGCACGATGACGTGTATGGGCTGATCGGGATAGCCGGCGGCCTGCGCGGCGGCACCGCCGGCCAGGACGGCCATGCACAATGCCGCGCGCAACAGGGCGGCGATACGGGTATTCATGAAAGCGTCTCCTCGCTCGGCCCTGGACCAGGCGTCTATCGAGGGATTACAGCAGCGGCCGTCCGCCCGGGCAACCGGCAACTTCGTTTGAGCTCATAGGTACAGCTTATGAATCGCGCGGCGGCACCTCGTGCCACGCCGTGTCCTGCAGCATCTGGCGGAAGCGCTGCGCGGCCGGCGACAAGGCATGGTCGGCATGGCGGCACAGGCAGATCTCCCGCGTCGGGCGCGGCCCTCGCAAAGGGCGGTGCACCAGTCCGCGCAGGTTCAGCTCCGGCAAGGCGATTTCAGGCACGATGGTGACGCCGAAACCTGCCCGCGCCATGCTCAGCGCGGTCACGGTGTTCAGGACTTCGTGCTCGGCCTGTTTGTCGATGCCGTTGTGCGCGAAGCCTCCGCGGATCAGGTCGGCCTGCGCCTGCAGGCCGATCAGGGGCTCGTCGGCGAGCTCGCGCCATTGCAGCCCGCGGCGCCGCGACAGCGCGTGGCCGCGCGGCAGCACCGCCACCAGCTCGTCGTCGAAAAGGTGTTCCGTCACCAGCGATTCATGGGCATCCAGGCGCGAACAGACCGCCAGGTCCACCTCGTAATTCAGCAGCAGGTCGGCGATGTGCGGCGTGCGTGCCTCCCGCAGGCGCAGCCGGACCTCCGGATAGCTGGCGTGGAAACGGGCCAGGGCTTCGTTGACCAGGCCCAGCGCCAGCGACGGCAATACCGCCAACGATAACTGCCCCTGCTTCAGGCGCGTGATGGCGCGCGCATTGTTGCAGGCATTGTCGATTTCCAGCAGGCCGCGCCGCATCTGCTCGCGCAGCTGCATGCCGATGTCGGTTATGCGTACGCGACGGGTGCTGCGATCGAACAGCTTGACATCCAGCGCGGTCTCCAGATCGCGGATCAGCTGCGAAAACGCCGGCTGGGTCATGCCTATCCGTTCCGCCGCGCGGGAAAACGACAGCGAATCGGCCGCCGCCAGAAATCCTTCCACCTGCCGCAGCTTGATGCGCATGGGGCCTCCGCCGGTCAGTGTTGCAGCGAGGTAGCGCCCCAGCGCCGCATCGCCAGGAAAACCATCAGGGACAAGGCACAGAACACGGCCATGCTGCCGGTCACCGCCACGACCCCGAGGCTGGGGAAAAAACGGCTGACCATGGCGCTGGCGAAGGCGCCGATCCCCATCATGAGGGCGTTCATCATGGCCGACGCGGCGCCCGCGATTTCGCGCAGCGGCTGCAACGCGCCTTGTTGCGTGCTGGGCGTGATCAGGCCATAGCAGAAGGTATTCACGATGAAGAACGGCATCAGGTTCCACGGCGTGATCACATGCGCCAGCGTCATCGCAAGCATGATCAGCGCCGAACACAGGGCCGCCGACAGGCCGATCCGGATGAGGCGGTCGCCCGCGACGTGTCCGGCCAGGCGGCCGCTCAGGAAAGAGGCCAGCATGATGCCGGCGGCCGTCATCGCGAACAACAGACCGAACAACTGCGGGGATACGCCCAGGGCTTCCATCAGTACCAGGGAGGCGCCGGTCACATAGGCGAAATGGCTGCCGAACTTCAGCGCGCAAATCATCATATAGCCCAGGGCCGCGGGCTTGCGCAGCAGCGCCAGATAGGCGCCGGCCACAGGCGCTGCGGGCGGCCGCTGCGCCTTGGGATGGCGCAGTCGCGGCGCGGATTCTTCCAGGCCCAGCCAGACCACCGCCAGCATGGCAAACCCGGCGATCGTCATCATGGCGTAGATCCAGCGCCAGCTGCCGATATTCAGCAGCACCGCGCCCACCGAGGGCGCAACCATGGGGGCGATGACCCGGATGATGGCGATGTGCGAGAGAAGTTCGCGTACCCGCGTGCCCTCGAAGTGGTCGCGCACCAGGCTGATCGCCAGGACGCCCGCCGCGCCGGCCCCGGCGCCTTGCACCAGCCGCCAGCCCAGGAAAGTGGAGATCGAGCCGGACAGGGTGCAACCGGCGGCACCCAGCGCGTACAGCGCCAGGCCGAACAGCAGCAGGGGACGCCGCCCCAGCCGGTCGGAGAGCGGCCCATATACCAGCGGCGCGGCGGCGAAACCCACGAAGAAAATGCTCAGGCTCATCGCCACCCGGGCGGCATCCGTGTTCAGGTCGCGGGCCACCGCGCCGAAGGCGGGCAGCCCCACGTCGATGGACAGCGACGCGAAGGCCGTCAGCACGCCGCAGAACAGGATGAAGGCAAAGGAATGGGGAGAAATGCGCAGTCGCGGAGTCATCGGCGTGAAATGCGCCCCGGCGGATGGGGCGCCGGCATTATTTCACACCCGGCGCTTCGTCTCCCGGGACCGGGCGAGCCGTCCGGCGCCGTCCGCCAGCCGGCAAGGCCGGCCTCCGCGCACCGCCGCCACTGTCCCGATTACATCTGGGCGCCTATCATCCACGGCACGAATTCCTCGTCGCCCACGCCCAGCGCCTCGCTTTTGCTACGGGCCCCCGACGCCACGTCGACGATGGCGCGGAAGATTTCCTCGCCCTTGCGGGCGACGGTGGTTTCCCCCTCCATGATGTCGCCGCAATTGATGTCCATATCGTCGATCATGCGGCGGTACATCTGGGTGTTGGTCGCCACCTTGATGGACGGGGCCGGCTTGGCACCGAAGCAGGAACCCCTGCCGGTGGTGAATACCACCAGGTTCGCGCCGCTGGCGATCTGGCCGGTCGCGCCCATGGGGTCGTAGCCGGGCGCGTCCATGAACACCAATCCGTGCGTGTCCACGGGTTCCGCATAACGGTATACGCCCATCAGCGGGGTCGAGCCGCTCTTGGCGACAGCGCCCAGCGACTTCTCCAGGATGGTGGTCAGGCCGCCCGCTTTGTTACCGGGGGTCGGATTGTTGTCGATGCTGCCCTTCTCGCGTTCGGCATACGACTCCCACCAGTGGATACGCTCGACGATTTTCTCTCCTACCTCCGGCGAAATCGCCCGGCGGGTCAACAGGTGTTCGGCACCATAGATCTCCGGTGTCTCGGAGAGAATCGCCGTGCCGCCATGCCGGACCAGCAGATCCACGGCAGCGCCCAGCGCGGGATTGGCGGTGATGCCCGAGTAGCCGTCCGAGCCGCCGCATTGCAAGGCCACCACCAGGTGCGACAGGGGCAAGGGTTCGCGCCGGACGGCGTTGGCGGCGGGCAGCATGCCTTCTATGGCGGCGATGGCGGCGTCCACGGTCTTCTGCGTGCCGCCCAGTTCCTGCATGACCAGCGGGACCATCATCGGGCCCGGCTCGATGCCGCCGGTCATGAACATGGCGCCCATCTGGTTCGCCTCGCAGCCCAGTCCGATCACCAGCACGCCGGCAAAATTGGCATGCTTGGCGAAACCGCCGATGGTTCGCCGCAGCTGCTGTATACCTTCGCCGTTATGGTCGATGCAACAGCCGAAGCTGTGCGTCAGCGGCACCACGCCGTCGACGTTCGGATACGCATCCAGCCGGCCCGGCGCGGCGAAGTGCTGCGCGACGCGCTTGCTGACGGTCGCCGAGCAGTTCACGGTACTGATGACGCCGATATAGTTGCGCGTGGCCACGCGGCCATCGGCCCGGCGTATGCCCTGGAACGTCAGCGGGGCGTCGGCCGGGGCGACGGCCCTGACGTCTTCGCCGAAGGCATAGTCGCGCTCGAACTCGCCGATGGAGACATTGTGCGTATGGACGTGGTCGCCCGGCGCGATATCGCGCGTCGCGAAGCCGATGATCTGCCCATAGCGGTGTACCGGATCGCCGGCGCGTACCGCCCGCAGCGCCACCTTGTGCGCGGGAGGCACATCGGCGCGCACCGTCACGCCGCCGGCCTGCGGCAGCTCGGTGCCGGCGGAAAGGGCGCGGCGGGCGATCGCGACGTCGTCGCGCTCATGCAGCAGGATGATGGGGGACAGGGCATCCAAGGCGGTCTCCTCGATATTTGGTCTGCGGCCGCGGATCGCCGCGGGCCGCGCCATCATGGGATAATCGCCACAATCCGCGCAAATTGGTCGGACCAATCGCCGGTCGCGCCACGCCGCTTCCGCTCGCGCGCCCCCCAGGAACCCCGGCATGCCCCGCATCACGCCCACATCGAGCGCCCTGCAGCACGCGATGCAATCGCTGGAACGCCTCGTCCTGGAACATGGCCTGGACGGACGCCCACGGCTGCCGCCGGAACGCGAACTGGCGCAGCGCTTCGGCGTGTCCCGCACGACGGTCCGCGCGGCCATCCAGCGGCTGGTCTCGCGCGGCATGCTGCAGACCCGCCAGGGCAGCGGCGTCTTCATCGCCAGCGACAGGCCCGCCGCGGCCGCGGCCCCCTGGCCGCCCGCGCCCTGGCTGGGCCTGGTGGACGCGCAGCCCGCGCTGCGCGCCGATACACTGGAATTCCGCATGGTGTTCGAATGCGCTGCCGCGCGCTTCGCGGCGCAGCGGGCCGACGCGCGCGAGCGCCGCGAACTGGCCGGCACGGTCGGCAGCATGCGCCAGGCCGTGCGCGACGGCGATGTGGCCGCCGAGGCAGCCGCGGACACCGCCTTCCACGCCCAGTTGGCCGGCGCCTCCCACAACATGATGCTGGGCCGCTTCTACGCCAACGCCATCGCCTCGTTGCGCGAGCACATCACGCGCAACACCTATGACGCCGGACGGGATGCCGCGCTGGCCGCGCGCCGCGCGCTGGAGCGCCTGCGCCAGCACGAAGCCATCTGCGAGGCGATCCTGCGGCAAGCGCCCGACGACGCCGCGCTGGCCATGCGCCAACATATCGAATTCGTCGGACGGCAGTTCCAGGCGTGATGCGGGGGTCACGCCGCTGCAGGCGTCACGCCGGCCGCCCCGCAACGGCGGCCGTTCGCCGCGCGTTCCTTGCCGCTACTGGCGGATGCCTTCGGCCTGGATATGCAAGGTCGTTTTCATGAAGAAACCATAGTCCTTGCCGAACGACACGCCGTAGTCGCTACGGTCGAAGGCCGCCGTCGCCTCCGTCCCGCACACTTCCTTCTTCAGGATGGGATTCTGGTAGCACTTGAACGAGAGCAATTTCAACGTGAGCGGCCGCGAGACGCCATGCAGGGTGAAGATCCCGGCCACTTCCACCGGCTTGCCTTCCTCGAAGCGAACGCGATTGCCTTTGTAGGTGGCGGTAGGAAAGCGCGCGACATCGAAGAACTGGTCCGAGCGCAGATGTTCGTCCAGTTTGGCGTTGCCGGTATTGACGGAAGCCATGTCGATGGTCACCTCCACCGTGCCGGTCGCCGCCTTGGCGTCCAGCACCACGGTGCCGGCGGTCTTATCGAACTTGCCGCGCCAGGTGGATGCGCCGCCGAAATGGTCCGCCTCGAAGCTGGGATAGGTGTGATCCGGGTCCAGCTGGTAGGTCACCGGTTCGGCCAAGGCGGCGACCGGCAGCAGGGCGGCGGCGATCGCCGGCAGTGACGAAGTCAGGAAGCGCATGATGGGCCCTCGCGTGGTAAATGGCGTGTCAAAGTGGAATGCACGAAGAAGCGCCGACTCATTTCCACGGCGCATGTTGATACGACCCTTGATTCTTTGTGAAAAAATAGCCAGCCTGTTAGAGTCTCGGACGTAATCTTAGCCGTCCCTCTTTCAGTTTCGTGTATGGAGATCGAGATGAAGCGAATTTTTTCCGTCCTGCTCGCCGGCGTGCTCAGTGCTGCCGGGATGACGCTCGCCCATGCCCAGGATGACCTGGCACGAATCAAATCGGCCGGCGCCATCAAAATCGGTACCGAAGGCACTTATGCCCCTTTCAGCTATCACGACGCGTCGGGCCTGACCGGCTTCGATGTGGAGATCGGACGCGCCATCGCCCAGCGCCTGGGCGTGAAGGCGGACTTCGTCGAAGGCAAGTGGGACGGCCTGATCGCGGGCCTGGACGTCAAGCGCTATGACGCCGTAATTAACCAGGTCGGCATCACCGACGCGCGCAAGCAGAAGTACGACTTCTCCGACCCGTACATTGCGTCGCAGGCGGTGCTGATCGTGCGCGACAACAACACCGCGATCAAATCCTTCGACGACTTGAAGGGCAAGCGGTCGGCCAATACGCTGACCAGCAACTTCGGCAAGCTGGCCCAGAAGTACGGCGCCGAGGTGGTCCCCGTGCAGGGCTTCAACGAATCCATCGAACTGCTGCTGTCGGGCCGGGTGGACGCCACCATCAACGACAATCTGTCCTTCCTCGACTTCAAGAAGCACCGGCCCGATGCCAAGGTGAAAATCGTCGCCAGCGACAAATCGGCGGAGTTCAGCGAATCCGGCGTGCTGCTGCGCAAGGGCAATCCCGAACTGGTCGCCGCCATCAACAAGGCGCTGGCCGACATCAAGGCGGACGGCACCTACAAGAAGATATCCATCAAATACTTCGGCACGGACCTCTCGGCAAAGTAAGGACGCATCGTGCCGGCCTGGCTGCAGTTGATGGCGGATTCGTTCTGGCCCTTGCTCAAGGCAGGGCTGGAATTCACGGTCCCATTGACCCTGATTTCGTTTTTCGCGGGGCTGCTGCTCGCCTTCGCGGTGGCCCTGGTACGCCTGTTCGGTCCGGCACCCGCCGTGGCGGTGGTGCGGTTCTATGTCTGGCTGATCCGTGGCACGCCGCTGCTGGTCCAGCTGTTCGTCATTTTCTATGGACTGCCCAGCGTCGGCATCGTGCTGGACCCGCTGCCCGCCGCGCTGATCGGCTTCACGCTGAATGTGGGCGCCTATAACTCCGAGGTCATCCGCGCGGTGATCGAGTCCATCCCCAAGGGCCAATGGGAAGCTGCCTATTCGCTCAGCATGACGCGCTGGCAGGCGATCCGGCGAACCATCCTGCCGCAGGCCGCGCGTGTCTCCGTGCCGCCCTTGTCCAACTCGTTCATCGCGCTGGTCAAGGACACCTCGCTGGCGGCCGTGCTGACCGTGCCGGAGATCTTCCAGGCCGCGCAGCGCATCGCCGCGGTCACCTACGAGCCGCTGATTCTCTATACCGAGGCCGCGCTGATCTACCTGGTATTCAGCACCGTGCTGTCGTCCGCCCAGGCGCGCCTGGAAAAGCGTTTCGGCCGGCACGCGGTCTTCGCGGAGACATCGCAGTGATCCGCCTGTCGCATATCCAGAAGCACCTGGGCCGCCTGCACGTCCTGAAGGATGTCGGCATCGAAGTGCCGGAAGGCAGCGTCACTGCATTGATCGGGCCTTCGGGCAGCGGCAAGAGCACGCTGCTGCGCTGCGTGAACCTGCTGGAAGTCCCCGAAGCGGGGGCACTGGAACTGGGCGACGCCCATATTGCTTTCCAGCCCGGCGTGCGCACGCCCTTCGACGCGATACAGAAAGTGCGGCGGCAAACCGGCATGGTGTTCCAGAATTTCCAGCTGTTCCCGCATCGCAATGTGCTGGAGAACGTCATGGAAGGCCTGGTCACCGTTCAAGGCTGGCCGCGCGCGCGGGCGGCCGCACGCGCGCTCGAACTGCTGGAAAAGGTGGGCATGCGGGACAAGGCCGATGCCTGGCCCGCTACCCTGTCCGGCGGCCAGCAGCAGCGCGTCGCCATCGCCCGCGCCCTGGCACCGTCGCCTCGGGTGTTGCTCTGCGACGAGCCCACCTCCGCCCTGGACCCCGGCCTGGCCAAGGAAGTGGTGGACGTGCTGCGCCGCCTCGCGGCCGAAGGCATGACCATGCTGATGGCCACGCACGACCTGCGCCTGGCCGCCAGCATCGCCCAGCAGGTCGTTTTCCTGGAGAACGGCGTCGTGGTCGAAGCCGGCTCCGCCGAAAACGTGTTCACCCGGGCGGCGGATCCGCGTACCCGCCAGTTCGTCGCGACGCTGACGGAAGGCCTGCCGCAAACCTGGACGGCCCGGCCATAAACCGGATGGACACCGCCACGCGGCACTGACGCGCTGGCCCGCGTGCCGGCCCCCCGATCATGCGAGGCCGCATTCGTCCCGCACGCGCCCGCGCGGCGGTCCGTCAGGCCTGCGCGGGATAATTGGAGGGAAACAGCGCACGCTGGGCCTCTTCATCGCGCTCCATCTTGAAGGGCACTTCAGCCCCCACCTTGCGCGCCCGCGCCACGGCGGGCCGCGCATCGATGGCCCGGAACCAGCGCGCGATATTGGGATAGGCCGCCAGCGGCTCCTGCGCGCCCTTCAGCACGCGAGAGGCGCGATCCACCCATCCCCAGGCGGAGATATCGACGATCGTGTATTCGCCGCCGACGATGAAGTCCCTGCCCGCCAGCCTGTCATCCAGCACGCGATAGTGCCGCTCGGCTTCGCGCCGGTAGCGGTTGACCGCGTAGTCCAGGCCGGCGGGCGCGGCATGCTGGAAATGCACGGCCTGCCCGGAAAACGGCCCCAGTCCTGTGCCGATGAAGAGCAGCCAGGACAGCATGTCGGGCCGGTCCTGGGGCTGTCCGAGCAGCATTCCCGTCTTTTCCGCCAGATACAGCAGGATCGCGCTCGAATCGAATACCGTCGCCGGCTGGCCCGCCGGTCCGTCCGGGTCGACGATCGCCGGGACCTTGCCGTTCGGATTGATGGCGCGGAATGCCGCATCGTGCTGCTGCCCTTTCGCCGTATCGACCGGGACGACCTCATAGCGCAGCCCGGTTTCTTCGAGCATAAGGGCGACCTTGGCCGGGTTGGGCGTGGGATGGAAATAGAAGCGGATCATGGGAGGAAGGTCCTTCTGTATCGACGGGGCGGGTTTGTGTTTTAAATCAACTGTTCTAAAATCGTCAACGACAATAAGAGCGCCACGCCGGCGCGGGGATGCGATCCATGGGCCGCCCACGGGAATTCGACGAACAGCAGGCGCTGGACCAGGCGCTGCTGTGCTTCTGGCAGCATGGCTACGAGGCGACATCGGTACGCGACCTCGCCGACAACATGAACCTGACCGGTGCCAGCGTATACAACGCCTTCGGCGACAAGCGCGCCCTGTATCGGCGCGCGCTGGAGCGCTACGTCGAAATCAGCATCGCCGACCGTATCGGGCGCCTGCAATCCCGCAAGCCCCTGGCGGCGATCTCCGGCTTCTTCGCCGAACTGATCGAACGCTCGCTGACGGACCCAGGCCACAAGGGCTGCATGCTGGTAAATGCCGCGCTGGAGATGGCCCCGCGCGATCCCGAATTGCGCGAGCTGGTGGCGACGGTGCTGCGACGCATAGAAGCGTTTTTTCTCCGCTGCGTGCGGGCGGGGCAAGACGATGGCACGATCACGCGGGCGCAGCCCGCGGCAGACCTGGCTCGCATGCTGCTGGGCGTGCAACTGGGCTTGCGCGTGCTGGCTCGATCGCGTCCGGAACCCGCGCTGCTGCATGGCATGGTCCGCGCCGCCGTCGCCTCGCTCGGGCCCGCCGAAGACTGAGCCTCAGTCCTCCTGCGCGGCAGGTTCTTCCGCTGCCGTGCGCGCGCGCGACAGGCGGCGCCATTCACCGGGCGTCATCCCCATCCACTGCGTGAATCCCCGCCGGAAAGCCGCCACGGACTGATACCCCACGGCTTCCGCCACCGATTCCGTGGTGGCCGATGGCCGCTTCAGTTCATTGGACGCCAGGCTCATGCGGACGTCGGTCAACAGATCGTAGGCGGAACGCCCCAGCCTCTCCTGGAAGTGCCGCATGAACGTGGCGCGTGACATGCTGCACTTTTCGGCCAGTTCCGGCAGCGTCCACTGCCGGGCCGGGTCGCTGAAGATCGCGGATAAGGCGGGCGCGAGGCGGGGATGGCCGGCCAGCGCCAGCAAGCCTTTCGGCGATTCTTCCGAATGGCTCGCCACCCGCAGCGTAAGCGTGAACAAGGCGGAGGACAGGGCATTCAACATGGCCCGCCCGCCCAGGGTATCGCCGGCGGTCTCCCCGCGCATCAGGCGAACGAGTGCCGCCAGTTGCGAGGACGGCTGGTCCGTGCCTGCGGTGCCATCCATATCGGTGGCGCGGACCACCACTTTGGTCGGCAGATAGCCCTGGATCAGGCGGTCGTGGGGCGGCGCGATGAAAAAGCGGCCGCACAGCATATCCAGCATGCCGGCATCGCGGCCATTTTCGCTGACGGTCAGGCTGCCGGCGTGCTTCTGATAGGACGCAATGGGTGCGCGGCCGCTGCCGTCATGCAGGATATGCGCCGACCCGTGGGGCAGCATGATGATGTCGCCGGCGCCGAGTTCGCGCACCGTTTCGTCTTCCGGATCCTCCAGGATGGCCACGCCATGCAGCACCACGTGATACGGGATCTCGCGGGCGGCGGCATGCCCGAACGCAATGCGCCAGGGCTCGCCGTAGGCACAGCGGACCTCCAGCTGGCCGGTGATCTCGATCATTTCAAGCAACCTGCTAAGCCAGTCGAGCGAGCCGGACATGGAAACCCCGTTTTCGTCATCGTGATCCTAATGAGCATTTTATTGAGCATCCATAGACTCGGCAAGATCACCGCACGCGCCTAAAGTGAGGGCTCCTAACCACACAAAGTATTTCCAAGGAGTTACACCATGAGCCGCATCGCCATCCCCGCCATCGAATCCGCAACCGGCGCCACCGCCGAGGTCTATGCCCAGGTCAAAAAAGCTGCCGGGGGCAGCGTCCCCAACCTGTTCGCGACGTTGGGCTACCTCGCGCCACGCTCGCTGTCGGCTTACCTGAACGCCGAAGGCGCGTTGAGCGGCGGTAGCCTGAATCGCAAGGACCTGGAAACCATCAAGCTGCTGATGAGCGAACTGACCGGTTGCGATTACTGTGTCGCGGCGCACTCGATGCTGGGCAAGCTGGCCGGTTTCGCGCCGGAGACGCTGCGCCAGATCCGTGCCGGTGAACCCACCGGCGACGCCAAGCGCGATGCGCTGGTGCGTTTCGTCCAACTGATCAAGCAGACCAGCGGCACCTTGCCCGCCGCGGAGTTCGATGCCATTCGCGCCGCCGGCTATACCGACGCGCAACTGGCCGACATCGCCCTGGCCATCTCTTTGATCACCTTCACCAACACCTTCAACCGCATCAACGATACCGATGTAGATTTCCCGCCAGTGAAGTGAAATGCAGCCAGGGAGGACGCCCGTCCGACCTACGCGCCGCCGGCGGCGCGCAGCCTGCGCCACAAGGTGGTCCGGCTGATACCCAGCGCGCGCGCGGCCGCGGCCTGATTGCCGCCGTGAGCGCGCAGCGTTTCGCGGATGTGGCGGATCCCCGCTGCCCGTTGCAGCGGGCCCAGGCGGCTATCACCGTCCGGCGCGGCAGTGTCAGGCGGCTCGCCGGTCCCTGCCGGGCAGGACACGGCGGGGCCGGAAGGATCCAGTACGCCACGCAGTATCGCCAATGGCGGCACCGCGTCGGCCAGCAGGCACTCCAGTGCGATCCGCTCGATGACATTCTCCAGTTCGCGCACATTGCCGGGCCAGTCGTGGTCCATCAGCATCGGCAGCGCAACGCGCAGCACATCCGGCGCGAGTCCACGCGCGCCGATGCGTTCCAGCGCGGCGGGCAGCAGGCCGGCGGCGAGCGCCGCGATATCCTCGGGCCGCTCGCGCAAGGGCGGCACGCGTACCTGCAGGATATGCAGCCGATAGAACAGGTCGTGCCGGAACAGGCCCTGGCGCGCCATCGCCGCCAGGTCGCGGTGCGTGGCCGCGATGATCCTGACATCGACCGGTATCGCGTCGATGCCACCCACGCGCGTAATCTCTTTTTCCTGCAGCGCGCGCAGCAGGCGCGTCTGCAAGGGCAGCGGCATTTCGCCTATCTCGTCCAGCAGTAGCGTGCCGCCGTCCGCGGCCTCGAACAGCCCCGCCTTGCCCTGCCTGCGCGCCCCGGTGAAGGCGCCCTCCTCGTAGCCGAACAGTTCGCTTTCCAGCAACTGCTCGGGGAAGGCGCCGCAATTGATCGCCACGAACGGACGCGCATGGCGACGGCTGGCGCGGTGTATGCCTTGCGCCACGACCTCCTTGCCCGACCCGCTCTCGCCCTGGATCAGCACCGACGCATCGCTGCTGCGTGCCAGCACCTCGCAGCGGTGCACCAGTTCGCGCATCGGAGCCGACACCGCGACCAGGCCGTTCAAGGTGTAGCGGGCAGAGCGCGATCGCCGATGGCTGTGCGCGCGCAGCCGTCCCACGGCGTGTTCCAGCGGCTGCGATGGATGCAGCGTCAACACTGCCCCGGCCTGCCCGCCGGCTTCGTACAGGGGAACGGCGTCCACCACGACGGCCTGGCCGCGCACGTCCTCGACCCGTCCCAGCTCGGGCGCGCCGCGCGCCAGCGCGGCACCGAGGCCCAGGCCCGGCGCGGCCTCGGCCAGCGGCCGCCCCATCGCCCGGGATGCGGTGGCTCCAAGGATGCGTGCCGCCGCCGGGTTCATCGTCGTGATATGCCCCTGCATGTCGACGGCGACCACGCCGTCGTTCAGGTGGCGCAGCACCAGGTCGAGCCGGTCGCGCCGCGCGCGCTCCTCGTACTGCGCGCGGGCGATGGCCAAGGCCGTATCCATGGCGGCGCGCACGGAATCCAGCGAATACAGCAGCACGGCCGTCAGCCCGGCTTTTTCGGCATAGTCGGTCACCATGCCGGCGCCCACCACCACTTCGATGCCTTGCCCGGCCAGTTCGCCGATACAGCGGGCGGCATCCGCCGGCGTGTCATACGCGCGCAATTCGACCTGCATGTCGAAGACCCGCATGAAGCGGCGCAGCGAGGCCGATACCTCGTGATGCAGGACCACGGCGACGCGCTGGGACAGCTCCCGCGCGCGCGCCAGCGCGGTCATGAGGTCATAGCCGCCCACTTGCACCGGCACCACCGGCACGGGCAGGCGGGCGCGCAGAAATGTCCCGTTGCTGCCGGAGGCCACCACCACATCGCAGCGCCCGCGGGCGATCGCGTGCGTCAGGGCGGCCAGCGCGGGTTCGAACGCTTCCCGCAACAGCTCGACGCGGGCGCGTCCGGCGTACTCCGGAGCGATCTGCCGCAGGCTCTCGAACAGACCGTAGCCCGTTACCGCATGGATGACGGGAAGAACGGTATCGGCCGGGACGGGGCCGCTAGCGGCGGGAGGCAGGGCGGTGTCGGACGAGGGGGTCATTGTTGCAAGACAGCGATGCTTTCATGAAACACGCTATTTTCACTTATGAAACACCCGCGCGCTTCCGCACTTACCCGCAGACCGTTCCCCAGGGGGAAAGCGTCCTCCGGTCAAACTGGCACCGGTTTTGCTTTTATGTCTTACCTCTGGCATCCAGACCAGGACAACACAAAACAGGAGACAACTCGTGAGGCTTTCCTCCCTTCGACGCGCGGCCGCCGCCCTTGCCGCCCTATGCGCCGCATCCCTGGCCACCGGCAACGCGCAGGCCGCCGACGACTTCCCCAGCCGGCCCATCCGCCTGCTCGTCGGTTTCGCGGCCGGCGGCAGTTCCGACACGGTCGCGCGCATCATGGCACCGGTGCTGTCGAAAAAGCTGAAGCAGAACATCATCATCGACAATCGTCCCGGGGCCGGCGGCAATATCGCCTCCGACGCGCTGGTCAAGGCCGCTCCCGACGGCTACACCATCATGCTGGGCACGATAGGCTCGCTGGCGGTCAACCAGCACCTGAGCAAACTGGCGTATGACCCGATCAAGGATATGGAGCCGATTTCGCTGGCGGTGTCGTTCTCCAATGTCCTGGTGGTGAACGCCAACAGCAAGGTCAAGACCTTCGCCGACTATGTGAAAGCCGCGCGCGCCCCGCATTCCGACATGTCCTTCGGCTCGTCCGGCATCGGCAGCAGCGGCCATCTGGCCGGCGAACTGCTGAAGTCCGTGGCCGGGCTGCAAAACCAGCACGTGGCCTATCGCGGCGGCGCCCCCGCCATGAACGATCTGTTGGGCGGCACGCTGGCCTCCATCTTCGCCAGTCCCACCGACGCGGTGCAATTCATCGCCGCCGGCAAACTGCGGCCGATCGCCACCACCGGCCTGCATCGCCTGGATGTCCTGCCCGACGTCCCGACCATCGCCGAGTCCGGCTATCCCGGCTTCGAGGCCAACAACTGGTACGCCTTCACCGCGCCGGCCCACACGCCCAAGGCCGTCATCGACACCCTGAACCGGGCCATCGTAGCAACATTGAAGGATCCCGAGGTCGATGCCAAGCTGAAGAAGCTGGGCCTGGACCCCGCGCCGTCCACGCCGGCCGAGACCGACCGCTATATCCGCAGCGAAAGCAGGAAGTGGGGCGACCTGGTCAAGAAGATCAATATCAACGCCGTCTGAACCTCCTATCTGGCAGCCACACCATGCCTTTCACCATCGCAGAAAAAATCCTCGCCCGGCACGCCGGCGTCGACGCGGTCCAACCCGGCGATATCGTCATCGCCGACGTGGACTTCGCCATGGTCCACGATGCGCGCGCGCCCAATGCCATACGCATGGTGGACAAGATGGGTGCCGAGAAGCTGCCCTTCGCGCCGCGCACGGCCTGGGTGCTGGACCACTATTCGCCGCCCCCCAATCTGGCGGCGGCGCAAACCCACACCGCCATGCGCAACTTCGCCGATACGCACGGCAGCCCGCTGTACGACATCGGCGACGGCATCTGCCACCAGGTACTGCCCGAGGGCGGCCACCTGACCTGCGGCGACCTCGTCGTGGGAACGGACACCCACTCGGTCACCTACGGCGCGTTCAATGCCTTCGGCACCGGTGTCGAGGGCAGCGACGTCACCGCGGTAATGAAGACGGGCAAGGTGTGGCTGCGCGTGCCGGAATCCGCCCGCATCGAGCTGTCGGGCCGGCTGCAACCGGGCGTCTGGGCCAAGGACATCACCCTGCACATGCTGGGCCGCTTCGGTGCCGAAGGACTGAACTACCTGGCCATCGAGTACGTCGGCTCGGCCGTATCGGCCATGGAAATCGACGACCGCATGACCTTGGCCAACCACGCCGCCGAACTGGGCGCCAAGGCGGCGCTGCTGGAAGCCGACGACAAGACCCTGGCCTGGCTGGCCGCGCACGGCGCGCGCGCGCCGCGTCCGGTGTCGGCCGATGCCGATGCGCGCTATGCGCACCGCGTCTCCATCGACGCATCCGCCCTGGCGCCGCAGGTCGCGCGCCGCCATGAAGTGGACGATGTCGTGCCGATTACGCAGATCGACAGGCAGAAGGTCAACTTCGCCCTCATCGGCACGTGCACCAATGGGCGCCTGGACGACATCCGCCAGGCCGCCGCCATTCTGAAGGGCCGCAAACTGGCGCGTGGCGTGCGCATGATCGTCACCCCGGCATCGCGCAAAATCTACCTGGACGCGGCGCGCGAAGGGCTGATCGAAATCCTGACCGCGGCCGGCGCATCCTTCGAGGCCGCCGGCTGCGGCACCTGCGTCGGCATCACCAATCACCTGATCCCAGGCGACAACGAAGTGGCGATCTCCAGCGCCAACCGCAATTTCCGCGGCCGCCTGGGCAACCACGAATCGGAGATCTGGCTCGGTTCGGCCGCCACCGTGGCGGCTTCGGCGCTGACCGGCTACATCACGGACCCGCGCACGGTCGACGGCGGCGAATGGAGACCTTCCCATGCATGATACGAACCAGGACGTCATCGCCGGCCCCATCTACAAACTGGGCGACGACGTCAATACCGACACGCAATGCTCAGGCAAATACCTGCCAGGCAAGGACGAAGCCTACATCGCCGCCCAGGCGTTCGACGGCGTATCCCCCGGCTTCGCCGGTCGCTTCCAGCCGGGCGGCATCATCGCGGCCGGCACGCACTTCGGCATCAATTCGTCCCGCGAACAGGCCGTCCACATCCTGCATCGCCTGGGTGTGGCGGCGATCATCGCGCCGTCCTTCGGCCGCCAGTTCTTCCGCAACGCGATCAACAACGGTCTGATGCTGGTCGAATACGATACCGCCGGCCTGGCCGAGGGCGACCATGTATCCATCGACCTGGCAAACAGCGAACTGCGCGCGCCGGCCCGCGGCCTGAAGCAGGCGCTGCGCCCCATACCCCCGCAGATCCGCGCCATCCTTCGCGAAGGAGGCCTGATCCCTTTCCTGCACAAGCATCCCGATTGGAGCATCACGGAATGAGTGCACCGATAAGCACCGCGCCGTCGCCCGCGCAAGCAGGCTGGAACAAACCCGTCCGCCTGCGGCAGGCCTTGCGCGAGCGCCTGGCGAGCGCCGGGCGCGGACAGCCGACGCTGATCGCCCCAGGCGTCTATGACGCCTACGGCGCCCGCATGGTGCAGCATGCCGGGTTCGAAGCCGTATACATGACCGGCAATGGCGTCTCCGCCAGCCTGCTGGGCAAGCCGGATGTCGGCCTCGTCGATCTCAGCATGATCACCGCCCACGCCCGCCGCGTTGCCGCCTGCATCGACCTGCCGCTGATCTGCGACGCCGATACGGGCTATGGCGGGGTCGCGGCCATCCGCCGCACCGTGGAGGAATTCGAAGCGGCCGGCGTCGCCGCCATCCACATCGAGGATCAGCAATCGCCCAAACGCTGCGCCCAGTTCCCCGGCGCGCGGGCCGTCCTGCCCTTCGAGGACGCGGTAACGCGCATCGCCGCCGCGGTGGCGGCGCGCGCCAGCACCGGCTTGCTGGTGATCGGCCGCACGGATTGCGCCGCCTCGATGGGACTGGACGAGGCCATCCGCCGCGCCGAGGCTTACGCGCAGGCGGGCGCCGACGCGGTATTCGTCGAATTGAAGGCTCACGCAGGCGTGCTGGACGACATCCGGACGGTGACGGAGCGGATCCGCATCCCCTGCATGGTCAACCTGGATTCGGGCGGTCCGCTGGCGGACCTGCGCTTCCCGGATCTTGCCGGCCTGGGCATCGCCTTGGCCATTTATCCGGGACTGCTGCGCAATGCGCTGGGTTATGCCATGCGCGAGGCGCTCGGCCACCTGCGCGAGGATGGCTGCACGATCGCCATGCGCGATCGCATGCTGACGTCGGCGCAATACAGCGAATACCTTGGCTTGAGCGAGGTCGAGGATTGGGAAAACCGCTTCCCCGCCTACCCTTAAATCCTGCCCGGTGCTGCCGTTAAAGGAAGAGCTGGATGGCCCGCCGCGGCCCCCGGCCCGATTCCAATCGCAAAACCGAGACTATGCAAAGTTTGCTCCCCCTGAGCGCCGCGTCCGCCTTGCAGTCGTCCACGGCCACCGGAACGGCGGGCGCCGATATCGCCGCGGCCGCCGCCGGCCAGGCCGGCCCGGCGCCCTCGGCCAGCGTCACCCTGACGGATGCCCGGTCCGCCCTGCTCAGCCAGACCTATACACCGGCCGGCGCTTTGTCGCCGTCCGTGCCCGTCTGGGAGAAGAACGCCAGCGACGCCATCAGCGCGCTGATGTCCACCAATTACGACGCCACCGCGCTCTCGGACCGGTTTCACGGCCTGGGCGCTGCCGCGCTCCAGCGCCTGCGCTTCGACGGCGGCGACTACTCCCAGTCCGTCATGCTGCGATCGCCCGACTCCGGCACGGACGCCGCCCTTTCGAACCTGGACCGGATCCGCCAGACACAGCTGCACACCGTCGCCGATAACCAGGTCACTCTGGACGTCAAGACCGCCGGCGGCGCGACCGTCCATCTGTCCCTGACCAGTCAGGCGGGCGGCCTGGGCGTGCAAATCGAAGTGACCGGCGGCACCTTATCGGACGCGGAGCGCTCGGCGCTGGCCGGGCTGGCGGACGGCTTCCAGGCCGCCATCGACGGGTTGACGTCCGTTCCGCCCAAGCTCGCCCTGGATGGCCTGACACAATTCGACCCCCATGTGCTCGCTTCCGTGGATCTGCAGGCCAGCTTCAAGCTGCCAGACGGCAGCGTCCAGTCCCTTTCCTTCCAGGCCGACAGCCAGCACCGCAGCGTCGCCTACACCGGCGCGACCGGAACGGTGAACGTCGACGTCGACCTCTCCAACCCCGCGCTGCTGGGCAGCACCGACCAGCAATCGCATGCGCTGGCAGCCTACCTGGCGCAATTCGACCAGGCACAAAGCCGCGGGCGCGGCGATGCCGCGCTAATGGAGATGTTCAAGGACGCCTTCAGCGCATTGAACACGCACTACGGCGTGGATGCCAGCCATCCCGCGGCCACTTCCGGCCCGGCGATCGCCCTGAGCGACACGGACCGCGCCATGTTGACCGGCCTGGCCGATTTCAGCGCATCGGTCCAGGCGGCGGACCAGCCCTCGCCCAATCCGCTGAACCCCGGGGAGCGCGACGCCTTCTCCTACCAGGTCTCGCAGCAGACGACGGTGCGCGGCGCGGGACCGCGCGATCTGGCGGTCGAGCAATCGCAGCAGTCGCACCTGACCGCCAGCTATCACCAGGCGCTCTACCCCGACACCCCGCTGAACCTGACGACCGACAAGACCTCGCAGAACTACTACTACGACCAGATCGACGATACGGCCAGCAGCGTGGCCAGTATCGCGTACAAGGAAGGCAGGCTCGTCAAGGCATCCCTCGAGCAATCGACCAGCCACTCCACCCGCATAAGGAAATACGTGGCCGGCGAGCTGCAGGAAGACCTGAACACGCCGTTGTCGGTTTCCCGCGCCTGGGACCTGCGGGGCCTGATCCAGGACAGCAAGCCGAAGGAAGACGGCTCCGCCACCAGGCAGGACCTCGACCGCTGGCGCAATACGCTGTCCGGCATCGCCAACCTTGCGGTGATGAAGGCGGATCCGACGCAACTGCGCGGCGCCCAACTGGTCGGCGCGAAAGAGGTGAAGACCGGCTGACGCCGCTTCCCCTGCCGGCCCGGATCATGCCGCGACCGGCGCCGGGATATTGGCGCCAATAAATAGTGCTTGACTTCACTATGAGCCACCCCTCATAGTGCCGGCAGATCCTCAAGTGTTGCGATTCCGTTCGGGTGTGCGTTCCACGTAGTACGCCATCATTGTCCATGTCCTACCTTGATCATCTCTTTCTCGGACGTGCGTCCGTATTTCATCAAGGAACATCATGGAAACTGGCATTGTTAAGTGGTTCAACTCGGAAAAAGGCTTCGGTTTCATCATGCCCGACTCCGGCGGCAAGGACCTCTTCGCGCATTTCTCCGAAATCCAGGGCAGCGGCCACCGCTCCCTGCAGGAAAACCAGCGCGTAAGCTACATCGCCGGCCAGGGCGCCAAAGGCCCCCAAGCCACCAAGATCACGCCGCTGTAAGCGTCAGGCATCACAGGCTGTGGCGACACAGCCCGTAAAGCCGCGTACAAGCCCTCTCCGGAGGGCTTGTTGCTTTTTGGCGCGGCGTCGGCGCCGCGCGGGTGACCTCAATTCATGACGATATTGTTGGCCTTCACCACCTCGGTCCAGCGGCGGACCTCGGCGTCGATGAAATCGGCGAACTGCTTGGGCGAACTGCCGACCGGCACCAGGCCCAGCTTGCCCAGCTGGGTCTTCACATCGTCGCGGGCCAGCACGGCACTGACGGCGCCCTGCAGCTTTTCCACCACATCGGCCGGGGTGTGCGCCGGCACCAGGAAACCATTCCACTCTTCCACAGCGAAGTTCTTGATGCCCGACTCGGCGACCGTCGGAACGTTGGGCAGCTCGGACATGCGCTGCGGCGATGTCACGGCCAGGGCCTTCAGCTGGCCGCCCGTGATGTAGCCCAGGCTGGACGCCGCGTTGGCGAAGTAGGTGTCCACCTGCCCGCTGATCACGTCCACCAGCGCGGGCGCGCCCCCCTTGTAGGGAATATGGACGATGTCGATACCCGTATCCTTCTTCAGCAGCTCGCCGGCCATCTGGGCCAGGCTGCCGGGGCCATAAGAGGCGAACGTGTATTTGCCGGGCTGCGCCTTGGCGGCGGCGATGAAGTCGCCCAGCGAATTGAAGGGCGAGTTCTTCGCCACCACCATCACGTTGGGCACGCGCACGGCCTGCGAAACGGGGATGAAATCCTTCTTCCAGTCATAAGGCAGCTTGCGCAGCGCCGGATTGATCGCGAAGGCCGAGGCATCGTACAGCACCGTGTAGCCGTCCGGAGCCGACCGCGCCACCAATGACGCGCCGATCGAACCGCTGGCGCCGCTCTTGTTGTCGATGACGATGCTCTGGCCCAACTGCTCGCTCATCGCCTTGGCCAGGATGCGGGCCGCATTGTCCGCGCCACCGCCGGCCGCATAAGGCACGACCAGGGTAATCGTCTGGCTGGGATAGCCCGCCGCGTAGACCGGCGCACCGGCCAATACCGCGCAGAAGGCCAGCCCGGCCTTCATGAAATTGCGTCGAATCGACATATCTACCTCTACTCCTGTTCAACAACGAAACGTTGGATTGTCGTTATAGCGGATCGCGCTGCGCATGGGCGGTACATTCACCGCCGCCATCGGCGAGAACGCTTCCCCGCGACGCTCCAACTCGGCACTACCTTGAATTGAACGGCAGGCTCGGACCTCTTCTTAAGGCGGATCCGTTCGATAGTTACCGATTATGGCTACAATCCGCAACGGCGCGCTTCTCGCAAGGGCGTCTACCCACCATGGCCGATCGCAGCCGCCCCCGCGCTCGGCTTTCCTTCCGCCGGTGATCCGGCGCGCTGACCAACGCCCACCATGTCCCCCACCCCCGTCACTTCGGCTGCTCCGCTTTCCGCGGGCAGGGAGCGCACCCTCCTCTGGCTGCTGGCCCTGACCCAGTTCACCATCGTGGTGGACTTCATGGTGATGATGCCGCTGGGCCCGCAGATCATGCAAGCCTTCTCGATCGGCCCGGCCGCCTTCGCGGCGGCCGTCTCTGCCTACTCCTGGTGCGCGGGCATCTCCGGCCTGCTGGCAGCGACCTATATCGACCGCTTCGATCGCCGCAAAATGCTGTTGGCGGTCTATGCCCTGTTCGCGCTGTCGAATCTGATCTGCGCAATGGCCACGAACTACCATGCCCTGCTGCTGTCCAGGGCCTTCGCCGGCCTGACCGGCGGGGTGCTGGGTTCCCTGGTCCTGGCCATTATCGGCGACGTCATACCGCCGCAGCGCCGCGGCACCGCGATGGGCGTGGTGATGACATCGTTCTCGTTGGCGGCAGTGGCCGGCGTGCCGCTGGGCGTAGTGCTGGGCGCGCATTTCGGCTGGAGCTCGCCTTTCTTCGAGCTGGTCCTGCTATCCGCCGCGATCTGGGCGGGCGCCTGGAAGGTGGTGCCATCGCTGCGCGCGCATATCCGCGTGCCCGCGGTGCCGCTGTCGCGCACCATCCCGGAATTGTGGTCCCTGATGCGCGAACCCGCGCATCTGCGCGGCTATGGATTGACCGCCCTCGTGATGGGCGCGCACATGTTGATCGTGCCCTTCATCTCGCCCACCTTCGTGGGCAACCTCGGGGTGCAGCCCGAGGACATCTCGTGGATCTACATGGCCGGCGGCTTCGCGACGTTCTTCAGCTCGCGCACGGTCGGACGGCTGGCCGATCGCTTCGGTACCCGCCGAATCTTCCGCGCGGCAGCCGTGGCCTCGCTGCTGCCGGCGCTGTTCATCACGCATCTGCCTCAGCTGCCCCTGTGGGCCTTGATCGTGTTCTTCCCGTTCTTCCTGGTAACGGCCAATGCCCGCATGATCCCGGTGCAGGCATTGCTGACCACCGTGCCGGAGCCGCGCCGGCGCGGCGCGTTCATGAGCGTGAACTCGGCCGTGCAGCAGATCGCGACCGGCACCGGCGCATGGATCGGCGGCCTGATGCTTACGACCTCGCCCAGCGGCCGCATCTCCGGCTACGGGATCAACGGGTGGGTCTGCTGCGCGTGCATCGTGTTCGCCATGTGGTGGATCGGCAAGGTGCGATCCAATGCCGTCGACGCACAAACCCCGGCTACCCGTGCCGCGGCCGCGGATAGTGTCATCGAGGCATAGTCCGCGGCGTCACGCCGGTGCGTGGCCGTAGGGCGAGCCGGCCCTGCGCGCGTGTATGCCCATCGCCAGCAACAGGATGCCCGAGGCGATGGCATAGATACTGATCATCCATACCAATGCCAGCGCGCCGGCGCCGGGATACACGAGAACGCCCGCGCCGAAGATGATCGACACGATGCCCGCGAGCACCATCAGCCAGGTATGGCGCACGGTATCGCGATAACGGATGGCGACCGCGATATCCAGGATACCGGTGATCAGCGCATTGATGCCCATGATCAGCACCAGCGCCAGCGCCGTGATGGCAGGCCACACGACGGCGATAATGCCGCAGGCAATGGCCACAACCCCAAGAATTGCGATCATCCACAATTCTCCCAGTCCTTTGCCCGCCGTCCGGGCGCGCCACGCGCCCGCCACGGCAGCCGCACCGCTCAGCACCGCATACGCGGCGAACATCGCCACCAGCACCAGCAGCGTCAGTGTCGGCCACATCAGCGCCAGTACGCCGAAAACGATAGCAATCAGGCCTCTTGCGACGAGTACCCACCACGCCTTGCTCATGACACCGTTCATGGTCCTCTCCCGATATCCAGGAATCGCCCCTGGCCGATGCAGGCCCGTCGTGGCCCGCCCTATCGACGCCTGATCCATGCCGGCAACCGCAGCCCGGCCATGGCCCCATTGCGCAGGGAGCGTGCCCAGCCGGAGTTCCGGCCGGCAACGCGCCGCATTCATTCTGCGCACGGATCCGCCGGTCGGGCTTGACCGAGATCAAAAGGCCCCGCGCGCGGGCTGGATATGCTCGATGCGCATGACATCATCCGATCGCGCCGTCCGTACGCAGGCGGGATCGGCGACCCGCGATACGCACGATGAAACGTCCCGGATCGACCGGGGCGTCGTCCTCCTGGAGCCCATCATGGATACCAAACGTCTAGTCGCATTGTCGTTGCTTGTCACCGCGAGCCTGTTCAGCGCCGGCTCGAGCATGGCCGGGGATACGGATGAACCCACGCCACCCGCCGCCGGCTGGCGGCATCCCATGATGGGCTCGGCGCCGCCGATGGGGCGGCCGTTCGCGGGCCAGGGCATGCCGGGCTGCCCATTGGGCGCGGCGGGTCCGATGGGCCCCATGGGCGCGGGAATGATGGGAGGGGGAATGATGGGCGCCATGGGAATGATGGGCCCCATGATGGGAATGGCCGCCCTGCAGCCGGGCAATGAAAAGATCGCCATGCAAATGCACGGCGAAATGATGAAGGCGATGGGAGACATCCTGATGAAATACGCGGACAAGATACAAATACCCGCGCCCCCGGCGCCGTCCGCATCACCCGCGAAATAGCGTCGACGGGATCCGGGCCGCGCTGGGAAGGCGGCCCGGCCAGCGGACACACGCGCGCCCCCACGCGGACCGCTTAGGCAGTTTTGAACATTCCCTTAGAAGATTTGAACTGGACGCTGCCGGCGCCCCTTCCTAGACTTGCCGCACCATAAAAAGCGGCTGGCAGGGAGGAGACGTGCTGAGCAAGGTGCTGGACAATGTCCGCGTATTGGACCTATCGAGGATCCTGGCCGGCCCGTGGTGCACCCAGAATCTGGCAGACCTGGGCGCCGAGGTCATCAAGGTCGAGCGCCCCGGGCAAGGCGACGATACCCGCAAATGGGGACCGCCCTTTCTGGAATCGACGGACGGGGCCGATACCTTCTCCGCCTACTTCACCTGCTGCAACCGCAACAAGCAGTCCATCTGCCTGGATTTCGCCGACGCCGCGGACCGCGCCACGCTGCTGGCCCTGCTGCGCGGCGCCGATGTGCTGGTGGAAAACTACAAGGCCGGCACGCTGGCCCGCTACGGCCTGGACTACGCCAGCCTGAAAGCGGTCAAGCCCGACCTGATCTATCTCTCCATTACCGGCTATGGCCAGGATGGTCCGAAGTCGGCGCGGCCCGGCTACGACTACATATTCCAGGGCATGGGCGGCCTGATGGGCTACACCGGCCGGGCCGACGGCGAGCCCGGCGCCGGGCCGCTGCGCGCCGGGATGCCGGTGGTCGATGTCGCCACCGGCATGTATGCCACCTCGGCGGTCCTCGCGGCGCTGCTGCGCCGGGGCCGCACCGGCGAGGGTGGCCACCTGGACATCGCGCTCCTGGACGTGGCGGTGGCCATCAATGCCAATCAAGGCGCCAACTACCTGGTATCGGGCCGCAATCCGGAACGCACCGGCAATGCCCATCCGAACCTGGCGCCCTATGAGGTTTTCCGCGCCAGCGACGGGCACTTCATCCTGGCCGTCGGCAACGACGAGCAGTTCGGGCGCCTGTGCGAGCTGTGCGGGCGGCCGGAACTGGCCGCGGATCCCCGCTTCGCGCGCAATACGGACCGCGTGCAGAACCTGCCGGCGTTGCGCGCCATCCTGGCCGACATCCTGGCGCTGCGCGAACGCAAGCATTGGACCGACGGACTGGAATCCGCCGGCATCGCCTGGGGTCCGGTAAACAGCATGGAAGAGGTCTTCGCCGACGAACAGGTGCGCCATCGGGGCATGCTGCGGTACGCGCGGCATCCGCGCTTCGGCCCGGTGCCGCTGGTGCGCAACCCCATGCTGGCCGGCGAGATCGACGCGCCGCTACGGCCACCGCCGCTGATGGGCGAACACACCGCCGAAGTCCTGGGTCGGCTGGCGGCCCGCGACGATTCCTGAATTCCCATCCTTCCCCCCAACCATAACGAGGAGACAACCATGCACCACCCCCTGCGCGGTGCCGCCTGCGCGCTGATCCTTACCCTGTGCGCGTCCGCGCCAGCCCTGGCCGCCTACCCCGACCGCACCGTGCAATTGATCGTGCCTTATGCGCCAGGCGGCACCACCGACCTGATGGCGCGCATCGTCGCCCCCAAGCTTGGCGAGGTGCTGGGCCAAACCGTGGTAGTGGTGAACAAACCCGGCGCCGGCGGGGCCCTGGGCAGCGCCTACGCCGCGCGCGAGCCGGCGGACGGCTATACCCTGGTGATGGCGGTCGAAAGCTCGCACGCCGTGAATCCCAACGTGCACAAGAAATCGAGCTACGACCCGGTCAAGGATTTTGCGCCCATCAGCAACCTGGCCAACGTGCTGGGCGTGCTGGACGTCAGCGGCAATTCCGACATCAAGACATTCCAGCAACTGCTGGACACGCTGAAGGCCAAGCCGGGGCGCCTGGCCTTCGGTTCTTCCGGCAGCGGCGGCTACAGCCATCTGTTCGGCGAACTGTTCCTGAGCAGCACGCAGACGAAGATGCTGCACGTTCCGTACAAGGGCCTGGGCCCCGCGCTGGTCGACCTGATGGCCGGACAGGTACAGGTCGTGTTCGACAACCTGCCTTCCTCGGCCGGCTTCATCGCCTCCGGCAAGCTGCGCGCGCTGGCCGTGGCCGCGCCCGAACGCGTGAAAAGCCTGCCCGATGTCCCCACCTACGCCGAACTGGGCTATCCCCAGCTGAACACCCCAAGCTGGTTCGGCCTGGCCGCGCCCAAGGGCACGCCCGAGCCGGTACTCGACACGCTGAACGCCGCCATCGGGAAAGTGCTTTCGGAACCCTCGGTCGTCGCCGCCATCGAGCAGCAGGGCGCGGTGCCCGACTACACCACCCGCGCACAGTTCGCCGCCACGATAGAACGCTCCAACAAGGTGTGGCAGAAGGTCGTGGACGAGATCGGCTTCGAGAAAATGTGATGACGACCTTCCAACATCCCCATGCCGCCGTCGCGGTCGATGCTCAAGGCATCGCAACGCTGCGGATCGCCGACGCCGGCAAGCTCAATATCCTGAGCCGCCGTGTGGTCGACGGACTCATCCTGGCCCTGGAGCACCTGGCCGCGCGCGAAGACGTCAGGGTCGTGGTGCTGTGCGCCGAACAGGACAAGGCCTTCGTGGCGGGCTCCGACATCAAAGAGATGGCGGAGTTCGACCAGGCGGGCGCCATCGCATACATCGACCGGTTGCGTCAGTTGTGCGACGGCGTGCGCCTGTTGCCTATGCCGGTGATTGCCCGCATCCCGGGCTGGTGCCTGGGCGGCGGCATGGAGCTGGCCCTGGCCTGCGACCTGCGCATCGCTTCCGAAGCCGCCCACATGGGCATGCCGGAGGTCAAGGTGGGCGTACCGTCCATCATCCACGCGGCGTTGCTGCCGCGCCTGGTCGGCCAGGCCCGCGCAACATGGATGCTGCTGACCGGCGAAGTCGCCGATGCGCCCGAGGCATTGGCCTGGGGCCTGCTCGACCGTGTGGTACCGTCTTCGGCGCTCGACGCCGAGGTGGCCCGCATTGCGGGTATGCTGGCGGGGCTGGGCCCCCGCGTGCTGGCCCAGCAGAAGCGCCTGTTGCGCGAATGGCAGGACGAACCGCTGGAAACATCCATCCGCAACGGCGTACTGGAGTTCGGCGCGGCGTTCGCCACCGGCGAGCCAGGCCGCTACATGCGCGGCTTCCTGCAGGACAAAGCGCGCGCCAAGGGCGGTTGACCGGTGGACCCGGGGCCTGCCCAACGACGGAATACCCGATGTCCTACGAGCTGAAGGACCTGCGCCTGTTCAAGGCCATCGTCCAGGCCGGCAACCTCTCGGCCGGCGCCGCCGCCATGCACATGACGGCGCCGTCGGCCAGTTACCGCCTGAAGAACCTGGAATACACCGCCGGCAGTCCGCTGTTCTTGCGCACCGCCAAGGGCATGACGCTGACGCAGGCAGGCGAAGCGCTCGCGCGCCATGCCGACATCCTCCTGGCCGATCTGCAGGCGCTGCAGGACGAGGTCGGTGCCTACGCGCGCAATCTGAAGGGTCGGATCCGGCTACTGGCCAACAGCAGCTCGCTCAATAGTTTCATCATCCCCAGTCTGGCGCGCTTTCTCGCGGCCAACGCGCACATCGACGTCGATCTGCGGGAAGCCGACAGCGAGGCCATCGCCGGTGCCATCCGGCGCGGCGACGCCGATATCGGCATCTTCGCCGGAAGCAACACCGCCAGCGACCTGCGTTGCGAGCTGTATGCCCTGGACCGCCTGATATGCATCGCGCCCGCGGACCATCCCCTGGCGTCGCGCGCGCGTGTCCCCTTCGGCGAGGCACTGGCCTACGGCTTCGTCGGCATGGACCAGGCCAGCAGCAATTTTCACTTCCTGCAAGCGCGGGCCGCGCAGGCCGGCCGCGTCCTGAACGTGCGCGTGCATGCGCACGACTTCGCATCGGTGCTCTACCTCGTGCGCGCGGGTGTCGGCTTGGCCCTGGTCCCCGTCAGCGTGGCCGAAGCCGGGCTGCGCGAGGGCAACCTGGCCGGCATCGCCCTGAGCGACGCCTGGGCGTTGCGCGACCTGCATCTGGTCACCCGGCAGGACGCGCCGCCCAACGGCCTGGTGCGCCAATTTGCCGATGTGCTGCTGCACGATCCGCAGGTGGCGGCGACACGCACACGCGAATCCGGCGCGGCGTGGTCCCTGACCGCCTCTTGAACCGCGACTACGGACAACCCGTCCCGCTGCGCGGACTTGCCAGCGGCGTGTCCACGCGCGTATTGCCGGCCATCTGGCGGATCTTCTCGGCCAGCGCCGGCGTGGGGTGCTCGTAGCCGTAGCAATAAGGCGGTGTCGGTACCGATTCCGGACGGTAATCCTCCAGCACCGGTTGCGCATCGCCAAGGTACAGATTGTCCTTCAGGCGCAGGGACGCCTTGAAATCATGCTTGTACCCGTACTGCCCCTTCGATTTTTCGTAGTTGCGGCGATCCGATTCGCCATTGGGTAGCGCGCTGCGCTTGGGCGAGTCCTTGATAAAGCGGCAGTAGTTCACGTTGATACGCTCGACCGTCGGGAAAAAAGGGGGCTCCGTGCACTTGCGATGCGACAGGTTGCTGAACATATTGCCCTCTACCAGGGCGCGGGCCGCCAGGCTGAAACTCATCCCATAGAAATCCCAGTTCTCCAGCAGATTGTTGAACAAATGGAATGTGCCGAACTGAGCCCTCGGATTGCGCTGAACCGTATTCACGAAATAGTTGTGGTGCAGCGTCACCCGTGCGATCGAATCGCGTTCGTAGTTCTGGAAGAGATTCTTCGAGGTAATGTTGTTCAGCAGCATGACCTTGTCGGAGTCGTGAAACTTCGTCCACGAAACCGTGACGTCCGTCGAGCCGTTCTTCACGTTGAGCAGCCGGTCCGCGAATCGGGACAGGTCCAGATGATCGACCCACACGTCCCGGCTGTCATTGGCGACGTTCACGGCTTGCGTCAGCCGGTTCAGGCGTCCATCGATGGTCAGGTGCGTAAGGATGACGTTATGGCTGCCGTACACCCCCAGCCCATCGTCGATCAAGGTGATCTGTTTTCCACGTCCATCGATGGTTACGTCCGACGGAACGCGTAGCTGCTTGTCCAGGACGATCGTCATATCCGATGCGAAACGGATCCACGTGGGGCCCTTGGCATGCGTCAGCGCCGCGCGCAATGTTCCCGGTCCGGCGTCCATATTGGACGTGACCTCGACGAATCGCCCTCCCAGCCCGCCGGTGGCCCGCGCCCCGTAGCCTTCGCGCTGTTGCAGCAGCGACGCGACCATCGGGCAATGCTCGTCGGGGACGCTGCACGATACGCTGGCGGCGGCCGTGCCGCCCCACAACGCCGCAAGGACGAGCAGCCAATGCATCGTAGTGGTCCTGATCATGCCGCCACCCGCGAAGTCAGAAAGCCGATGTACCACGGCAGCGCCTCGTTCATCCCGCGCCGCAGATCCACCAGCGGCTCGTAGCCGATCCCGGCCTGCGCCTTCGACACATCGGCCTGCGAATGCCGCACATCGCCTTCGCGAAACGGCCGGTATTCCGCCGATCGCGCATACTCGAAGCCACGCGCCGCCAGGCCGTCCCGGATGATGGCGAACAGGTCGTTCAGCGTCGTGCGCCCGCCCACCGCAACGTTATAGACCTCGCTGGCGCCCGTCTCCTGGCGCAACGCGGCGCGCAGGTTCGCCTGCACGACGTTCCCGACGAAGCAAAAATCCCGGCTGGTTTCGCCGTCGCCGTTGATCTGGACGGCCTCTGCCTCGATCATCGAGGCAATCCACTTCGGGATAACGGCCGCATAAGCGCCATTGGGATCCTGCCGCGGGCCGAAGACATTGAAGTAACGCAGTCCGGTAGACGCGTAGCCATACGTCCGGGAAAACACATCGGCATAAAGCTCGTCGACCAGCTTGGTAACCGCATAGGGCGACAGCGGCTTGCCGATCCGGTCTTCCCGCTTGGGCAGATTGGGTTCGTCGCCATAGGTGGAGCTGGATGCGGCATAGACGAAGCCCCGGACGGCCGCACGGCGCGCGGCATCGAGCATATTCAGGAAGCCCGAGACATTCACATCGTGCGAAGTCACCGGGTCCTTCACCGAACGCGGCACCGAACCGAGCGCGGCCTGGTGCAGCACGTAATCGACCTGGCCAACGGCCTGCTCGCATGCGGCCATGTCGCGGATATCGGCCTCGTGCAGGGTGAAAGCCGCCCACAGGCGCTCCCCGACGTTCCTGCGGACTTCCTCCAGATTGCGCCGGTGTCCGGTCGAGAAATTATCCAGGCCGTGCACTTCCTGTCCGAGCAGAAGCAGCGTCTCCACGAGATTGGAACCGATAAAGCCCGCGGCCCCGGTCACCAGCCAGCGCCGGCGCCGGGAGAGCATCTCTTCGCGAAGGCCGCGCTGCGTCTCGTCGAGCAGCCACGCGGGGACCGCCGCATCGCTTTCAAAACCTGTTGAGTTCATCGAATCCTTACTCCCTATTGCTGCGCGGAACGATCCGCGGATTTCACGTGGCGCCAGATCCCGCCGCTCATGCGCAGGTTTTCCGGTGGACCGGCCAGATGTTCCCTGAGCCGCTCGAAATAGGCCCGCTGCCATCGTTGCGAGTACGCCTCGGCGTCCTCGCCGGGCTCGGCTGCAGGAAGCATTTCCAGCGTGAACGCAACACGGCCGTTCTCCCAGCGGGGCGCGTAGAACACCGAAGGCACCTTGAGGCGGTGCGCCAGATGCGAAGCGAAACTCGAATACGTCACTTCCTGTCCCTCGAAGGTGGTTCGCGGCGCGGCCGGATTCGCCGCGCCGTCCACCGCCAGGCACAACACATAGCCCGACCCGATCGCGCGCAGGCAGGACTTGGCGACCTGCGCTTCGGTCTGGTCGGCGGTGGAGATCAGGGCTTCGGCATAGCTCGTCTGGGCAATGCGCGGCGCGGTCGCCAGCCAGCGCGACGGGATGCCCGCCAGCTCCAGGGCCATCAGGCCGGCATACATGGGGCCGACGTGCGCGGTGGCTACGACAACACCCCTGCCGGCGGCGAGCAAGGGTTCGAAAAACCGCTCGCCGCTGTCCAGTTCCCCAAGCACCTGCATGGCCTCTTCGGCACGATCCTCGCGACATTCGATCCAGTCGAACAGCAGATGGTCCACCAGATGGCCCCAACGCGCGGCGCGCTCCCATTGCGCGCGGTCGATCCCGGCCTCGCCGCGCAGCGACCACGCCCAGTCCAGGCGCGCCTGGGGAATGGGGGCGGTATCGAGCCGGCCTTCCAGTTGCGCCATGGCTTCGTCGAAGGTGTCTGGCAGCCGCATGTCGCGCTGCGAGACATAGCGCTGGAACAATGCCTCGGCCTCCTGCTGGCGGCCCGCCTGGGACAATGCCGCGATGGCGGAACGCTGCCACAGCGGCTTATCCGGATTTCGTTCGAGCACGTACATCAGCTGGTCGGCGGCCTCGTCGTACTGCAGCGAATAGCGCAGCGCGCGTGCGTAGAGCACCCGCGTCTGCTCCAGCTCCGGCGCCAGATCGATGGCCTGCTTGAGCGGGCCCACCGCGTCCTGGTAGCGGCCGGACCGCAGCAGAGTTTCGCCGTACAAGGACAGCAACCTCACGTCCGAGGGTGCCGCCGTCACCCCGGCCTGGAAATGGGCCACCGCATGGATCTTCCGGTCTTCTTCCGTGCCGCGCCGCAGGTGCGCCAGTCCAAGATAGGTCCTCAAGCCCGGACTATCGTGCCCCGCGGCCAGCGCCGCGTCGCCGAACCGGATCGCCGCCTCCGCCCTGCCATCCTCGAACAAGGCACGCAAGGCCATCGCGGCGACGCGCGCGTTCGGTAGGTTGTCCGCGTTCAGTACGGCTGCCATGCGCGCCGCCTCGGCCGTATCGCCATTGCGGATAAACGCCAGCATCCAGAAGTGGGCATCATCCGGAGACCCCGCCGCCCTATCGCAGGTCGCACGCGCGACCGCCGCGGCATCGGCCACCCGTCCCGCCTGCAGCCGCAGCTGTATGCGCGCGGCGTGCAACGCGGCGGTATCCGGCTCGAGATCGGCGGCGGCGTCCGCCTGCGCGATTGCGCTGTCCCACTGTTCCGTCCGTCCCAGCAGGCTCGCGAGCAGGCGGCGATCCTCGACCTGCGAAGGATCGGCGGCCACAAGCAGTTCGAGCGCCGCGATCGCCGGCTTGAGGGCCCTCTCCCGCACGAACGGCGAGACCAGCAAGCGCCTGACATCGCGCCTGCCATCGGCCGCCCGCACCAGGGCCGGGTCGAGCCCGGACAGTTCGGCCGCGGGATCGGCCGCGGCCCGGATCCTGCCGATGGCCTCGGCCAGCCGTGCAGCGGCGTCGGTCGACGCCTCGCGACCTTCAATCGTCATATCACCCATGACGCATCCCCTTGAGCAAAGCCATGGCGAGGCGCAACACCAGCATCAGCACGAAACCCAGGGCCAGCGCCTCCAGCAGAAGTACCCGCAGCTTGGGGCTGCTGGGGCGGTCCGTCGGAACCGGCTGCGCGATGATCGATAGATACCGCTGCAATCGCAGTGCATCCACCATGGCCTGCTGATACGACTGCTGGGCCAGAGTCAGGTTGGAATCCGCGAAGGCCTGGGCATTGCGCAATGCTTCGTACGACTTCAGCTGCTTCGCCTCTGTATTCCCCTCGCCGCTGAGGCGGCGGCGTACCGCCACGATCCGCTTGCGCAAGGCCGAGACCTGCATCTCCGCGGGCCTTAGCATGGGATGGTTCGGATTGCCCAGGGCACGGATCTTATCGAGGTTGATCTGCGCGTTGCTGAGCTCGCCTTCGAGCTGGCCGGACAGATTCAGCAGCATCGCCACGGTCGCGGTCGGATCGATATTGCCATGGGCCGTTCGCCACGCCGTCAGGGCATCGCGGGCCTGAAGCGCCTTGCGCTCTGCGCGCTTGACGGACTCCTCGCTGACCTTCAACTTGTCGGCGACGCCTTTCTCGTTCAGGCGGCTGACGAAATCCTCTGCCAGGCGGATCAGCGCCTGCGAAAGGATAGCCGCGTCCTGCGGAGAAAACGCGCTGACGCGCAGCACGTCGATTTGCTCCAGCACGTTAAAGGACACTTTCACGGACGACTGATATGCGCGGTACAGATCGTCTTCGCTGGCGGCCGGGGCGAGCCGATTGAACAGGTCCATGCCGTCATGGGCCAGGTAGCGGCGCAGGCCGACGGCCTGATCCAGCTGGCGCATGGCATCGCGCGACTTGAGAAAATCGCTCACGGCCCAGCCGTCCACGAAGCCTCCCAGCATGCCGCCCATATTCCCCGTGGTAAGCAGGCTCGCGGCCCCGCCGCCGCCGGAATCCTGGCCCGAGCCGGATTGCACGAAGAAGCGCGACTCCGCCTCATAGCGAGGCGTCGCGATGCACAACACATAGACCAGGGCAAGCACGACCGGCGCGATAACGATCAGCGCATTGACCCAACGATGGCGCCGCCGCTCGCGTAGTGCCGCCTGCCGTTCACGATGCCGGCGCTCGATCTCGGACCCGCCCTCAGATGCCGAACTGGCCGTCCCCGAAGCCGCCGCTGAAGGCGTCGTCGCCTGCGCTTGCGGAGTCGCTGCGGGATCGTCTGGGCGGGAACTTGCGGATGCACCGGTCGAGGTCGTCGTCGATTCTGAGCGTGCTTCCTTCATAAACTAAGCCTTTGAAGCAATAGTCCGCCAATTGATTCTGGCGATAACTGGAAAATACGAGCGTCCGTCCGACCAGGCGCTCTTCGAAAAGCGCCAGCCAGAGACGGGTGAAGCGGCAGGGCTCGAAGGGCATGGCGCCCTCGATCACATAGACATCGAACGCGGGTACCAGCGCCAGCGCGAACGAGAACTCCTGCCGGATGTAGAGCGGCCAATGTTCCATGGGCCTGGCCAGGCACTTGGGGTCGCTGATCAGGTCCGCGACGAAATCGACGGTGGTGTCCGCGTCCAGCTCGTACATCTCGCTGACGAACTCGATCATGCGCAGCCCGTTCGCCTTGCCGCGAATGAAGCCCTGCCGGCCTATGGCCCAGGAAACGCTGCCGTCGTGCTTGACGAACCCATGGCGCGGCGGTCTCAGCCGGCACAGCACATCGATAATCTGGCGGTGCAGTTCCGGCGCGGGCGAAAGCAGCGCATAGCGCCCCACCGGAATGTCGAGATCGACATTGGAAAGCAGCGATTGGCGGGTTCCGAATGCATAGGGCTCATCAGTCACGCCATTAAGATGGATCATTGCGGTCCCTCACATCGGCTGGACATTGCTGCGAGCCAGGCGTTCGGCCGCCAGGGCAATCACGGCCAGGAAGACCAGCGAGGTCAGGAAATAGGTCAGGCTGGCATCCTGCGACTTGTAGCTGGCGAAATACGCCGAGCGCAGCAACTGCATGCCATGCGCGAACGGCGACCAGAGAATCAAGGACTGCAACTGTTCCGGCAACTGCTCCGACACGAAGAACACCCCTGAAAATATCTGCAGGAATCGCTCGATCACTGGCGCCAGCCGAAGAAAAAAATGCCACGCCGTCGCGATCGCGCCGAACAACACGCCCATGGCGGTTCCGCCCACCCCCATCAACACCACGAAGAGCACGAACCCGGACCAGCTCTCGGGCAGCGTGATGAAACCGAAGGCGCTGCCGGCGCCGATCAAAATGCCGAACACCACCAGGTATACCGAGACATAGATCAGCGCCTGCACCAATGCCCCCATCAGCGGCGTCACCCCCTGGAAGTTCAATAATCCGCGCGCCGACACGTAGCTCGTACTGCTCCTGAAAATGATCTGCCGGAACATGATCCACGTGGTCGCGCCCAGCAGCGAAAACGTCGGCACATCCATACCCAGGATGTAATGCGTTCCCATCAGGAAATACAGCGACGAGATCAGCGTGAGCAATACGACCGGCCCGACCAGGGCCCACAACAGGGCAATCCGGCTTTCGCCGTGCATGACGTGCAGTTGATAGACGAACATCGGCAACAGGGTACGCAAGCGGGGCCGGCCTTCGTCGACGTCGCGCGGACGATACCCTTGATGCAGCACACGCAGGCGTTCGCGCAGGATCGCCAGATCGCCGGCCTCGTCCGGGGAAAGCTCGATCTGCAGCGCGACGTCGTTGCGCGAAGCATGCCGACGCGCCTGCTGCGCCTCTTCCTGCTTGCGCCGCCGCACCCGCCGCCCGTGCGCCGCCCCCAGGCGCTCATCTTCCGCCACCAGCCTGGCCGGCATGTATCCGGGCTCGAACACATCGGCGCCGGCGCGGATATCCAGCTCCAGCAAGCGCACCATAATGCGCAGGCGCCGGCGCGGAAAATCGGCATCGGCTTCGGCCGCGCCGCTGCGCTCGATCTCCTTTTCCAGTTCGGACTGGACAGCCTCGTAGACCGCCCGCCGCGCCGCCACGGTGTCGTGCTTCTCGCCCTGCAGCCTCGCGACCAGCCGCCTGAACACGGCGGCCGGCGAGGTCCTGGGATCGAATAGCGCCGACACATCCAGCCGCCAGGCGGCGACGCCGGAACCTACCGCGTAATTCCGGTCCTGCCGACGCGCGCGCCAGCCCTTGATGCGCTCCTCGTTGCTCATCGACTGCTTACTGAGTCACGTTGGAGTTGCTACTGGACCCGCCGGAATTGCTATCGATCGCCCGCGTGGCGCTGAAGCCGGCGCTCATCGTCACCCGGAATGCCGACAATACCTTCTGTACCTGGGTAAACGGCGCATCCGAAATATAAATGGCCTGCCCCTCGCGCACCGTGAACTGGCCGGCCAGCGCCACCTGTTCCGGCCGCGTCAGGTCGAACTGGTAGACAACCGGCAAGGTATCGGGCGCCCCCTTGCTGCCCGGCTTCGCCGGCGTGAACAGGAACACGGAACGCGGGTCCGCCGTATCGTCGTCCAGGCCCTTGGCATCGCCCAGGGCGTCCAGCACACTGTAGTTGCGCTTGCTGATGGCCACGCGCCCCTGCGTGCCGGCCGCGCCCAGCACCGTCAGGTACTCGCGGGCGTCATGCGCGGTAATGACATCGCCCGCGCGCAGCAGGATGTCGTTATCCTGGTTGCGGTAGATATCCGACAACCGCACCGAAGAAATTGCCGTGCCGCGCCGCAACGTAATGATGAGCTGTTCGGGATTCGTCTGCACCGGCGCGGCAAGCGCCAGCGCGCTGCTCAGCCGCTGGGTAGTCTGGGTAATGGGATACATGCCCGGCTTGGTCAGGTTTCCCTGCACGGTAACCATCTGCCCGCGCGCATCGGCGACACGCGTCACCGTCACGTCCGAGCCCACGATAAGCTTGCTCAGGCGGGCGACGACGGCGTCATGCAGCTGCGCCAGCGTCAAGCCTGCCGCCCGGAACTTGCCGAGCATCGGCAAATAGAGATTCCCGCTCCGGTCTATTTCCTGGTTGCCCAGATCGCTGATACCGGCGGCGTTGGCCGCGAACACTCCCAGCCCATCCCGTTCCCAGACAGTGACGTTGATGCCGTCCCCCGGCACGAGCACGTCGAAGCCCGCGTCGCGCGCGTCACGATAACGCGCCGGAAAATCCATGACGTCGGGCACATTGCTCGCGCGCGCGAGCTCGGGCGACACCGGCACGACCACCACATCCTTGTCGTCGTTCGCCGAGGTCATCTCGCTCAGCATGGGACCGGAACGCGGCAATTGGCATCCTGAAAGTAAAACAGCGGCAAGCAGCGCCATGCCGAGCGCCGCCTTGCCCCGCAGCCCGGAAGCCGGGATTTTTTTCTGCATCGAAACCATAATTTCCGAAATCGCGGGGATAAAGCCGGGCAATCATGCCTCCCTCAAGCGCATCGCCCCGATACCGACACGCTCGTCGCTCCTCGACGCACCCAGGACCGACACGCACAGGCTCAGGAACTTGTCCAGCATCGCGTTCAGCGAAAACAGCTCGCGCGCCCGCTGACGGCTATGCTGTTTCAGCACCTCGTTGCCGCGGGTCAGGTCCACCAGCGACTCGATTTTTTCGCACGCCTCGTTCAGGTCAGGATGCTCGAGATCACTCAGCAAATGGCCGGTCACGTTCTCGACGAAGCATTCGCCCGCGCCGCCGGCCGGCGTAGAGACAACCGGCACACCCTGCAGCTGAGCCTCGATCAGAACATTGGGCAGCCCTTCGTACCGCGAAAGCAGTACCTTGGCATCCATGCGCGAATACCAATAGCCGACGTGGTTCGACAGCCCGACGAAAAGCAGCCGGTCCGTTACCTGCAGCTCCTGGGCCAATGCCGCCATGTTGTCCTGCAGGCGCCCGTCTCCCACGATGAAGAAGCGCGCTTGCGGGCGGCGTTTAAGGTATTGCGCGGCCAGCTTGAGCCAGAGTTGCGGACGTTTGTCCGGCTCCAGGCGGAATACGCCGCCGATCGTCTCGGTGGCATCGGCCGTGCATGCTTCGAAGGCTTTCCACTTCTCTTCGTCCTTGGGCGAAGCACCGGTCGCCAATTCGGGCACACCGTTGTAAAGGATATGAAAGCGCACGATCGGAATACCCAGCCACTTCGCATACTCCTGCGCGGCAGTGCGGCTATTGCTGACGAAGTGCACGCCCGGGATCTGCGCCAGTGCCTGATAGAGCACCGGATACTCTTCCCGGAAGCGATCCTTGCGGATATTCGGCGGCAACCCCCGAAACACCAGATGTATGGTCGGGACGCCCGCCAGCAGCGCCGCCAGGGCGCCGAACAGGCATGTACCGTCCTGCCACAAGCTCACGACATCGAACCGATTGGCGCGCAGCAGCGGGGCAAGACGCGTGACCCCGTAGTGAACGGGCGGCGGCAATTGCTCCAGCAGGCGGGTCAGGCGCGGATCCTCGACCGGCTGGTGAGACGTCGAAATCGCCGGCAGGCCGTTGATCTCGGTCACCGGGATCTGCGCGTCGGCCAGCACCGGCAGGAAGAAATCCAGCCCTTGCTTTTTCGCGGAGCCGGAAGGCTCGGTATGCTGCTTCACCAGCACTTCGACCTTGTCGGGCTTCGCGCACATGAAGGCCGGCGGGCGTTCGGCCGACTTCGCCATGCGATGCAGCTCTCCCGCGAGCCGCGTCAGCTGCCGCTCGGCGCCGCCGGGGCCCAGGCTGCCGGTGACCAGCGCAATGGATACCGTGTTCTCCGGCTCGTTATCTTCTACCTGGCGGCTCTTGAAGTGCAGGATCGCATGCTTCATCGAAACGATCCTGATGTCCGCTCCGGCCAGTTCCTCCGCCGTTTCGAACTCGCGGTAGAACTCGTAGTCGCTCGTCAACGTGCTGGCCAGCTCCGCCGCCTTGCTACCCGGTGCGAGCAGATGCAGCACGGGCTTTATCGTCTCGTAAGCGTCCGCCAGCAACCCGCGTTTGCGCAACCGCTTGGCGAACTCGACCCGCACATTCCGGTCGCCGTGGCGCGCGATCAGGCGACGGAACAAGGCGTCGGACTGCTCATGCGCGCGGATATCGCCCAGCAGTTTCGCTCGCGCCAGCATCAGGTCCGGATTGTCGTCCGACTCCGGAATATGGCGGTCTACCAGGGCCAGGGCATCGTCGACATGCCTGTCCTTGACCAGGCGGGTCGCGCTGTAGCGGACGATCTGCAGGTCGTCCGGGCATTCGCTCAACAGTGTCGACCACTGTTCGAACATGCCCTCGTTCAGGCCGGCGGACTCCTTCAGGCGCAGCAGCAGAAAGCGGACTTTCGGGTCCGCCATGTGATCGCGCGCCAGCGCTTCGGCGCGGGCCAGGTTGCTTTGCGCGACCTGCACCCTGGCCGACGCGGCGACGATTTCTTCCAGCTGGCTTCGAACCGACTGTAGAGGCGACGTATCGTCCGGCGGACCGCTATCCGGCTGAGGACTGGCCGGCGTGCCTTCCTGCCGCTCCGCGATCTCTTCCGCGGGACGGGCGGCACGCCGCCTGGACGGCCGTGCGCGCGCGCTCATGCTGCCTTCCTGCGGTTGAGTTTCTCGATCCAGACCTGGCACCGTTCGATATAGTGGTCGAACTGCTCCGGCTTGTCCGAAAGCTTCTTCAGCGCTTCCCAATAGGGCAAGGCCTGCTCGAACCGGTGCAGGCGCATCGCGCCGACCGCGACCAGGCGCAGGCCGATGGCATCGTCCGGAACCAGCCGCAGGATCTTCTCGCCCAGGGCCAGGCGCTCGCTCGTGCTCGACGGGTCCAGCGCTCGGGCCTCCGCATACAGGACAGCCAGGACGCGCCGCTTCTCGTGGGCGACTTCCGGCATCTCCGGCCAGGACTGGGCGACACGGTCCAGCAGTTTCCAGGCCTCCAGATGTTCGCCACGGGACAGCATCAGCCGCGCGGCACGTATCGAACGCGGTCCAAGCCGGCGCAACTGTCGCTGGGCCTCTTCTTTCGCGCTTTGGTCAGCCGACGCGTTGGCCTGGATGGCGGTGTAGGCATCGATGGCCTCGCCAAACCAGCCGCCGTTGAACGCCACCCTGGCGAAATACAGCTGCGTACTGAATTGGGCGGAGTCGCCGGAAGCCGCCAGCTCGAGATGCCGCATCGCGGTCTTCTTGTCCCCGAGCGCGTCCGCCGCCCGTCCGCGCATGGCGTCCAGTTCGGGGAAATCGATGCGGGCGTCAAGCGCGATATCCGTAAGCTCGATGACCTCTTTATGGTTGCCCGCCCCCAGCGCGCCCCGCACCGCCAGGCGCATCGCGCGCTCGAAGGCCCGCTGCGCCCGCACACCGGCCAAGGCATCCGGGGCAAGCAGGCGGTGTGCGCAAATCCTTTCGGCCGCATCGCGCAGGCGTCCTTCTTCCAGCGCCCGGCCGCCCTCTTCGGCCCATGCCGACGACTGGGCATCGAGCCACGCGCGGATATCCTCTTGATCGGTCTTCAGCAGACCGCACGAAACCGCCAGTGCCGCCGCGGCCACCAGGCAGCCCCGCCACGTCGCTTCCTTCACGAGTTCCAGCGCTTCCAGCTCGGAGAAATCCGGCGACTCCGCCGCCAGGGCACGCAAGCCCGTGCGGTCGCCGGCCATCAGCCGATCGCGCCACAATACGGCGAAGCCCCGGCCATACGATGGCATGGCGGCGCGAACCTCGTTGACCCAGCGAATGACGGCATCCATGTCGCCGCCGGCCTGCAGCATGGAAAGCACCGTATCGGCCGCCTCCAGTGCGTTTGCATCGCCCGGAGAGGAAATCCGGAACAACTGCTTCCACTTGCCCAGCGACTCGTCCACATTGCCGAGCTGCGCCGCCGATGCCGCGACGGTCCGAACGATTTCGGGGGTCTCTATCTCGTCGCCAAGCAGGCCGGCCGCCAGCGAATACGCCACGTCGTAGTGCCCGAGCTTGAAATGATTGCGCATCAGAATCTGCTCGGCCTTGCTGCCGGAGGCAACCGCCCCATCGGCGGTGTCCAGCAGGGCGATCGCGCCCTCGTAGTCGCCCAGCTCGCCCTGCATGCGGGCCATCAGCGTCACATGATCGGGCAGCCCGGGATGCCGGCGAAGAACGTCGCGCACGCGTCGCGATGCCTCGCGCAGATCGCCCGCGTCCCATATCTTTTCGATCCGTTCGACGGCTTCGTCGGCAGCCAGCCTTGTCGCGGCGGGCGCGGGGGCGGGCGTGCTTATCCGCGGGCGGATATAGCTCTTGTACCAATCCGCGCACAGGCGCTCGGCGAAGGCCTCCGTGTAATGCGTCAGGTCCAGACCGCCGTTCTCCAGCGCATCGGCCTGCCCCATCTTGTTCATCAGCGGCGTCGGGTCGTAGCACGGCACCCCGATGCGTTGCGCCCCCGCCTCCACGGCCGAGATCAGTTGCTGTCGCTGTTCGATCGGGACGTTGTCCGGGGTCACGGCATTGACGTGCGTGACGAACACGACCTTGTCCTTGCCCAGCAGCTCCACGACCTGGCCCATTTCGCCTTCTATTTCGTCATCCGCCATATCGCGCTTCAGGATGCGGACCAGCAACTCCCGATCGTCCGCCGGCAGGCTCTTGAACACCGCGTCCTGCTGCAACTGGGCCTGCCTTTCCGCCAGTCTGTCGGCGGTCGCCAGCGACCAGAACATGCGCGCACGCGTGCGGTCGGCGAAGAACTCGCTGAAATAGCGCCCCAGGTAGTTGGACTGGATGGGATAGCCGTCGATGGTCAACAGCTTGCGCGACGACAACTCGATCATGTAAAGATCGGCCGGCTTATGCGTTGCGCGGCGGGCCTGGTCGCCGTTCGATGGCCGGAAAATCAGCCGCTGCACATCGACGGGAATCTCGGCCTGGCCGTACATGAAGCGCGCCTGCTGAAGCGCCTCCGCGCTGGTGTGCACGAAGCCGTAGTTGCGGCCAAGCTGCAGCTTGAGCGGAAAGCGCCCCACGGCGTCACGCAGGGGCGTATGAATGCGGCAGGTACCAATCGGAGCGATCGTAAAAGTAGCCATTCAGGTTCACCTATAGTGGCGGATTGACGACCCGAACTTAAAGAGTCCAGTACAAGAGGTCCGACTGAAGCCGGCTGCTATCGAGCACCGACTTCAGGTCGCACACCATGCCGCCGCTCTTGACCAGTTCGGGCAGGTCGTCCCAGATGGACTCCATGGTCTGGCGATGCGGAACGGCCAGAATCAGCACGTCCATGCCGCGAAAGTCCTTCCGGTTCACAAGCTTGATGCCGTACTCGTGCTCCATCTGGGCCGCATCGACCATGGGATCGCAGGCGACCGGGGTAATGCCATACTCCCCGAGCGCGTTATAGAGATCGACCACTTTGGAATTACGGATGTCGGGAACGTTCTCCTTGAACGTCATCCCCAGGATGCCGACGCGCGTCGATGCATTCAGGCGGCCATTGCGGGCCAACACCTGCACGACGCGCGAGGCGACGTGATTGGCCATGCCGTCATTGATCCGGCGGCCGGACAGGATCACCTCGGGGTGATAGCCCAGCTCCTGTGCCTTGGAGGTCAGGTAGTACGGATCGACCCCGATGCAATGGCCGCCCACCAGGCCCGGCGTAAACCGCAGGAAATTCCATTTGGTTCCGGCCGCGGCCAGGACTTCCGAGGTACGGATGCCGACCAGATCGCAGATCTTCGACATTTCGTTCATCAGGGCGATATTGATGTCGCGCTGCGTGTTCTCCAGGACCTTGGCGGCCTCCGCCACCTTGATGGACGACGCGCGATGGACCCCTGCTTCGATGATTTTCTCGTAGACGCCCGCGATGATTTCCAGCGACTCCGCGTCCTGGCCCGAGACGATCTTGACGATCTTCTCCAGCGGATGATCGCGATCGCCCGGATTGATCCGCTCGGGGCTGTAGCCCAGCTTGAAATCGATGCCGCAGCGCAGGCCGGATGCTTTCTCCAGCTCCGGTCCGCAAATATCCTCGGTTGCCCCCGGGTGCACCGTGGATTCGAAGACGACAATGCTGCCCTGGCGCAGCACCGGTCCTATCGACTGGCAAGCGCGGACGAGCAGCGAAAAATCCGGGTTGCACTTCTCGTCGACCGGGGTCGGGACGGCCACGACAAAGAAATCGCAGCCCGCCAGATCCTGCACGTCGTCCGTCAGTTTCAAAGAGGAATCCAGCAGCACGTGGCGCTCGACCTCGCCCGTCCAGTCGTCGGCGTCCTTCAGCCGCGCGATCCGCCGTTCATCCACGTCGAATCCGAGGACATCGAAGCGCCTGGCAAGCGCCACGGCAACCGGCAGGCCCACGTACCCAAGGCCACACACTGCGATTTTCTTTACCACTGCTACCTCACTCTTTGTCGTCGTTTCGCGGACACTCGAAGTCGCCACCCGTGGCCGGAACAAGGCCCGAGGGACCTCCTGGCGCGGGCGCGTCGTTAAAAAATATTTACAAATCCCTGGAAGCCCGGTTGAACAATTTCGGCTTCGAGAACTTCGGCTGGCGAATCCTGACGCAATGAACAGCAATCTTTCTTTCTAAATATTTGTATTGCTGTTGAAGTACATCAGCTTCGGCACGGGGAGGCGCGATAACCGGTCAATAAATTACATTCGATACACGGCGCGCAACAAAACTGCGACGGAAGATATTTTTAATTGTTTTAAAGAGTGTCGCTTCGAGTGATTTAACTGGAACGTAAAGAAATAAGCGGGCATCTCGAAATCGTCTGCGCGCGATGTCGCGCAACCCTGCCCCCGCCCCAGCGGCGTGCATCCAGGGAAAGGCCTACCGTCCCGCGCAGACAGGCACCGTCCGCGAGCGGGGCGATAAACCCTGAACCGGCACACCCGCATTCAAACGAGAATGGCGACCGGCCAGCGAGGCAAACGAAAACGGACGCGGGTTTCCATCATTTTTTTATTTTGATAGGCGGATTTGCGGGCTATACAAGAAGCCGCGCCAGCCCCGAAACCAACCGGGACGACAGCGGACCCTGCAATGTCGGGATATCGGTCCGACCGGAGTCGGCCAAGGAAATCAGGCCTGAAAAACGGATCGGCGCCCCCGCGCCCGCATCCTGAGATACGCGTTCAGCCCCGGATCCGTGGCATGGACGTAGCACCCCTTCATGCCGCGCGTCATCAGTGTGCGATACGTATTCTTGATGATCCTGTCGGCCAGCCGCGCGGCTTCCGCCGGATTTTCCCGGGACATTTTCACGAAACCTTTCATGGTCTTGTCGTGCCTGTCGCGGGCCTTGGGCACCGACTTCAGCGCGCCATCGACCATGATCAGGTCGGGCCCGATAATGACGCCGACGTAGTCAAGCTCCAGCCCCTGGCAGGTGTGAATGCATCCGACCTGGTGCACGGAATCCGGCGCGACGATCCAAAGACTGCCGTCCTGATCCAAATTCCACTGGCGCTCGTAATCGCCGATGACCACATCGGTCACGCCGGGGTTCTTCTTGCTGTTCCAGGGCCAGCAGTAGCCTGCAACCACGCGTGCGCGGTTATTCGAGTTCTTCGCCTCGATCTCCGCATGCATTTCCGCCGGGTCGTCGAACACCCGGAAGTCGAACGGAATGCCGTCCAGCGTCTGGTTCGCCGTCGCACGTATCTGCAACACGTCGTCCACCCACGCAAGGTATCCGTCAGAGCCCGCGCATCGGAACTGCGACGCCAGTGCATATTCCTCGACTTGCGCGCCGCGGATGGCGGCGAACTCCCGGATGATTTCCTTCGAGCCCACATCCTTCAGCGTCACCCGCTGGTCTTCGTCGATGAAGAAAATGCTGCATCTGGCGGCCTCTATCAACTCCTTCACCTGGTGCGTACCGAGGTTGCCGTAGAAGCCGCTCTTCTCTGTCAACCGGTGCGCTTCGTCCACCACCAGCACATCGAAGGTATCCCGTGGGGTTTCGGTGAAGGCGCCCGATCCCCCGAACAGATTCACGAGATGCGCGTTATCCGGTGTCTGGATCAGCTTGTCGCTGTAGACCGCGCGGGGTGCGGCGTTCTTCGAGATGTATTTGACCGTCAGGCCCTCGCGCAATGCCGCGAGCAGGTTCACCGCGACCACCGACTTTCCGGTTCCCGGCCCGCCCTCGACGATGACGACGCGCGGCTGGCCCGATGCGCGAGCTTGCCGGCACGCAGCCTTGGCTGCCTCGAACACTTCCTTCTGGTCGTCGATCAGCGCAAACTCGCTGTTGCCTTTCAGCAGCTTCACGACCACGTCGGCAAGCGTCTTCGAAGGCCTGAGCCGTCCGTTCTCCAGGTCGAACAGCACCTGCCGCCCACGGCCGTGCCGGATGTGCTGCTTGATGAAGTCACGCAACCGCCTTCTGTCGTCATCCCCCTTCAGGAACAACGGCGCGCGCTCGATGTAGGGCCGGTAGCGCGGCGCGTCGATCACGCCATCGGCGGTGTAGTTGTGGAGGTAAGCGCAGGGCCGCAGTTGCAGGCCGCCATCGTAGACCGCCTCATTGAAGCCTTCGAGGAAGGCCGTGTACGACCATGCCTGATAGCTCGGGTGGACCCTAGGCTGATCGGATCTACCGCTGCCGCGCAACAGAACGATCGCATCGCGATCGGTGGCCTGGACAGACGACCACTGCTTGAGCTCGATCACGACCAGGCGGCGCGAGCCATCGTCGGCATGGCCCGCAAGGATCACGTCGATGCGCTTGGTGGTCTGCGGCAAAATGAACTCGACCGCCACGCCGACATCGTCCGCGATATCCTGGTCGCGCAACACGCGCGCGACATAGTCCAGCGACTCGCGCCACGACCGGATCTCCGCCCTGGCCACCCTGCGATTCGTTGCCGCCTGGTACTTCGCGTGGATGACGTCTTCGATATCGCGGTCGTCGTAGTCGAGCAAAAATTCCTTTTTGTCGGCCTGGTAGACGATCATGACTTCGGCAACTGATCGTATTTGGTGCTGACCCCGCGCGATGCCTCGACCGGGTACTTGGCGGCGTTGGCGGCGAGCTTGCTGGTCATCGCGGCGTTCAGGTCGACGCCCAGCACATCGGCGAGCCGGATCAGGTACAGGGCCACGTCGGCGATTTCGTCACGCACCGCCTCGGCAGTGCGCGGGGCAGACGCCGCGTTGTACGAATCGGCCTCGGTCATCCATTGGAAGATTTCCGTCAGCTCGCCGACCTCGCCCGAGAGCGCCATGACCAGGTTCTTGGGTGAATGAAACTGCTGCCAATCCCGATCCCTGGCAAACTGCCTTAGCGCCTGCACCGCACCATCCGCATCGATCAGACTCTTTCCCACCTTTGCGCCCTCCATTTACGACGAATTGTATCGCCGTGACGCGGGACGCCGCGCGGGGCGTCTCTGGGCGGACAGGTAACCCGCCGGGAGGCGCGGCCTTGCATCGGCGACAGGCGACCCGCTATCGCGCGGCTCCCCGCAACTGCGCGATAAGCGAGCGCGCGGCCGCCGGTCCCTCCCCGCTCAACTGAGCCGCCAGAATGCGCGCCGGCTCCGCGTCGCGCAACGGCAGAAAGACCAAAGGTTCGCCGCGCATGCGCGACAGGGACTTGGGCACGATGGCGGCCCCCATGCCCACCTCCACCAGCGTCAGCAAGGTCGGAATCACGCTTTCGCGGACGATGATCGGATGCGCGCCGACGCGGCTGAACATCCGGTCCAGCAGTTGCCGGAAGTACGGCGAAGCAAGCGGCGAGTACCCGACCAATGGCAAGGTACACGCCTGCGCCAGGCCGATGCGCCGGCGTGCCGCCCAGGGATGATCCTGCCGCAACACCAGCATCATCGGCTCGCACAGGATTTCGACGGTTTCGATGTCTTCACCCAAAGGCATGGGACGCATAAGGGCCAGATCGATCTGGCGGCCTCGCAGCATGGCCTCCATCTGGTTGGAGTTTCCCTCGAACAAATCCAGCTCCACATCGGGGTGCGCGCTGCGATAGCGATAAAGCGTCTCGGCCAGCGGCGAATAGGCCACCGTGGGCGCGAGCCCCACTCTTAGCGGTCCGCCCTCGCCCAGCGCAGCCCGCCGCGCGGCGCGCAGCATCGATGCCGTGCGTTCAGCCAGATCGTCCGCATGGCGCGCCATCACCGCGCCGGCCGGAGTCAGCCGCACAGTACGCGTGGTCCGCTCGAACAAGGGAGCGCCGACGATGTTCTCCAGCCGCTTTATCTGTTGGCTGAAAGGCGGCTGGCTCATGAACACGCGCGCCGCCGCCCGCCCGAAATGCAATTCCTGCGCGGCCGCCGAGAAGCACGCCAGCATGCGCGCGTCGAGAAATTTTATGTCGCTTTTCATTGTTAATTATGTTCGATTATGAATTAGACGATAAGCAATCGTCTATTTAACATGCAGCACGCTTTCTAGATAGATCGTCGTCCCCGGACCCCATACACGAGTCGTCATGTCGCTTTGCATTCCCCACCCCGATATTCCCCGCCTGGTCGAGGACGTCGCTCTGGCCGACCGGGACCTGCATGCCTGGGCCTGCCTGGCCCCCGCTGCCGCTGCCGCGCGGCACGGACCGCTGGCCGGCCTGGTTTTCGGCGTGAAGGATGTACTGGATGTGGCGGGCCTCCCGACACGTTGCGGCTCTCCGGCAACGGACGAACGGCGCGCCACGGCCGACGCCGACTGCGTCGCCATTCTGCGCGCGGCTGGGGCACTCCCTTTGGGCAAGACCGTCACCGCCGAATTCGCCCACGTCGCCCCCGGCCCCACCCGCAACCCCCACCATCCCTCGCACACGCCAGGCGGATCGTCCAGCGGATCGGCCGCGGCCGTGGCCGCCGGCATGGTCGACTTCGCGCTAAGTACACAAACGGGAGGCTCGATCATCCGGCCCGCCGCCTTCTGCGGCGTGGTGGGCGTCAAGCCCAGCTACGGCGCCGTGTCGCGCGGCGGCATGCGCGTCATGTGCCCCAGCCTGGATACCATAGGCTGGCACGCTCGCGACCTGGATGTGGCGGCGCGCCTGGCCGACGTCATGCTGCCGCGTCACGCATGCGATGCGATCGGCCGGCCGCGCCTGTGCCTTCTTCCCACGCAACCCGGATACCGGCTCGATCGGTCCGGCGTCGACGCCCTTGCATCCGCCGCCGACGTCCTGACCGCCGCCGGCTATGCCGTAGCCGAAATCCAGGCCATGCCGCATGCCCTGGATCTCTTGGATATCCACCGCACCGTCGTGCACTACGAACTGGCGCGGGCGTTAACCGTCCTGGTTCCGGATGCCGATCCCGTTCAGGATGCACGCCTCAGCCCACGCCTGCGCGAGGCCGCGCGACGCGGCCTCGCCATCGGACGCGAAGACTACGAAGACGCACTGGAACGCCTGCACGCCGCGCGCCAGCGCGCCTGGGAGCTCGACTTCGGCGACACCGATCTGATCCTCACGACGGGTGCCCTTGGCCCCGCCCCAAAAGGCTTGTCGCACACCGGCGAATCAGGCTTCAACAAAGCGTGGTCCGTACTGGGATTGCCCTGCCTGTATCTGCCGACCACCCACGACGATCGCGGCTTGCCCCTGGGCGTCATGCTGGTAGCGCGCCGGGGATCCGACCACGCGCTGCTGCGCTGGGCTCGCGACATCCATCGCCTCGTCGACCGGCGCGCCGCCGCGCCGTCCCGTTCACTTCTTAACGGAGTCCTTCATGAACCGACTGTTTCGCGTGCTTAAACCGGCCGCCCTGCTTTGCGGCCTGCTGGCCATATTGCCCACCGCCCAAGCGGACTATCCCGACCGCCCCATCACCATTACCGTCCCCACCGCGCCGGGCGGCACGGTAGACATCGTCGCGCGCATCCTGGCCGCCCAACTCGGTGACGAGCTCAAGCAATCGGTCATCGTCAGCAACAAGGCCGGCGCCGGCGGCGTCGTCGGCACCCAGGCCGCCAAACGCGAACGGCCCGACGGCTATAACCTTCTCTTCACTGCCAACAGCAATCAACTCATTGTTCCCTGGATCTACGCCAAGCCGGGTTTCGATCCGCTACGCGACTTCGTCCCGATCGCGGCCGTGGGCGTGGTGCCCAATGTGCTGCTCGTCAATCCGACATTCCCGGCGCGCAACCTTCAAGAGTTCATTGCCGAGGTCAAGGCGCATCCCGGCCAATACCGGTACGCCTCGGCCGGCACCGGCACCCTGAATCACCTTTTGGGCGCGATGCTGAACGAGAAAGGCGGCCTTGAACTGGAGCACGTCCCGTATCGCGGTGTCGCCCCCGCGATGACCGACGTGCTGGGCAACCAGGTGCCCATGCTCTTTGCCAGCCTGCCGTCGGCGCTGGAAGCGATCAAGGCAGGCCAACTGCGTGCCATCGGCGTAAGCAGCGCCAGCCGCGTCCCCCTGCTGCCCGACGTGCCGGCCATCGCTGAAGCCGTGCCAGGCTTCAGCGGCGACCTCTGGGTAGCCTTCTATGCGCCGGCCGGCACGCCCAAGGATGTGGTCGCGAAGCTGTACCAGGGCATCAAGACTGCGCTGGCATCGCCCGCGGTACAGCAGCGATTCCAACAACTGGGCGTCACCGAGCTGCACGACGGCCCCGATGGACTCGCCCGCCGCCAGGCATCGGAACTGGAACAATGGCGCGATATCGTCAAGGCGTCGGGCGCCAGGGCGGATTGAAGCCGCCGTTATGAGTCAAATAGCGCCTGCGATCAAGGAAAAAAGCACGGAGTTCAGTCCGCATGCGGACACCTGCATACGCCTTGGTTCTTCGCAAAACCATGACCGCGACGACCGGACAGCGATCGTTCATGCGGGGAGAAACAGGCCTTCTTCTATGCACAGTGCCATTTGCTCCTCAATCGCGCCGCGGAACGCTTTCGCGGCCAGGCTGACGGGCCGTCCCCTGGAGACGGCGAGCATGCGCGTAACGGAAAAGCTTCGGATGGGCACCGCGACCAGGCCCTGCCAGATCGCCGATGTCCGCGAGACGGAACTCGGCATCACCACCACCCCGACCCCGGCGCGGGCCAGCTGCGCCGCGCCCTCTCCACCATCCATCTGGATCACGGGCTGCACCGCGCCGTGAAGCGCCTCCAGGCTGTTGCGCAATCCCAGCGAAATGATGATCGGCAGCTTTCCCAGCTCTCTGGCGTGCACGCTGGAGCGAGCGGCCAGTTTGCTGCCTGGCTGACAGAACACGGCGATTTCCTGCTTCATCAGCGGCGTGAAACGGATGTGTTCCTGGTTGCCCGGGTCCGAGACGATGGCCATGTCTATCGTGCCTGCGGAAAGACGGTGCAACGCATCCTCGGTGGGGCTCTCGGTCAGCTCAAGCCGGACCTGGGGAAACCGCTTGCGGAAATCCAGCGCGGTCCGCCCGTATAAGGCCTGTCCGACCGTCGGAGCCGCCGACATGCGCACCGTGCCGCGCACATCGCGATTGGATCCGCGCATCCCGCGGTTGAAGTCCGAAACGTCCTGGGTAGCGCTCTGCAATTCACGCATGATGAATCTGGCCCGCTCCAGAAACATGAGGCCGCTGTCGGTCAGCTCCACGCCGGCGACGCTGCGGTCGAACAGCGGGCCGCCCATGCCCTCCTCCAGCAAGCGTATCTGGCGGCTGACGGCCGACTGGGCCACGTGCAGCACCGCAGCGGCCGCGCTGATGCTGCCCTTCTCCGCCACCGCAAGGAAATACCGTACCGGCCGCAGATCCATCCGCCCCTCCTCGCTTCCTGGCCATATAAATTATGGATGGATAGTATCTGAAAACTATTATTTTTAGTTGGCTCCGCACGGCTCAGAATTTATCCAGCCAAACCAAGAAAAGGGAGACAATCATGGCCACCCACCATGCGGCGCTGCGCGCCATTCACTTCCACTGGGCGCGCCTGAAGGCACGATTTCCGAAGGCGGTTCATGCCCTCGGTGCCATAACGTTCGCTGCGCTGCTGCCGTACAACGCCTCGCATGCCGAGTACCCGGACAAGCCGGTACGCGTCGTCGTTCCCTTTGCAGCGGGCGCGGGCGCCGACATCGCCTCCCGCTTCATGGCCGACAAGCTCAGTGCGATGTGGGGCAAAGGCGTGGTAGTCGAGAACCAGGTCGGCGCCAACAGCATCATCGGCGCGCAGCAGGTGGCGCGCGCACCCGCCGACGGGTACACGCTGCTCGTCCCCAACGACACGACCCTGGCGGCGAATCCGTGGCTCTATGCCAAGCTTCCTTATTCCCCTCTGAAAGACTTTGCGCCCATCGCGCTGATCGGGGAGACCCCCTTCGTGCTGGTGGCTTCGCCGCGGTTTCCGGCGCGCTCCGTCAAGGAACTGATCGATATGGCCCGAGCCGATCCCGGTGCGATCAACTTCGGCTCCAGCGGCGTCGCCAGCGCACAGCATCTGCCGATGGAGATGCTGATGCACAGCGCGAATATCAAGTTGACGCACGTTCCGTACAAGAGTGCGTCGGATGCGGCGGTAGGCGTCGTAAGCGACCAGGTACAAGTGATGTTCGCCGGCGTGTCGGCGGTGCTGCCGTTCCTGCAGTCCGGCCGGCTGGTCGCTCTGGCAGTCGGCTCGGCCGAGCGGCTCGCCGTACTGCCTCAAGTACCCACGATCGCCGAATCAGGTTTCCCCGACTTTCGTTATGGGGCATGGCTGGGCTTTGTGGCGCCCGCCGGCACGCCCGCGGCCATCGTCGACAAGATCAACGCCGACATCGATAGCGTACTGCGTCAGCCAAAGGCACGCGAACGACTCGTCGCACTGGGCTTCCTGCCGGCCAGGCCGGCCACGCCGGAGGCGTTTCGCAAGCACATCGCGGACGAGACGGTGCGCTACGGCAAGCTGATCCAAAGCGCCGGCATCGAACCATCACGCTAAGGCAACCCCACAGGGATCCGAACCCAACCATGCGCATCATCGCCCTTCACGAAGCCGCATTTCCGGTGCAAAGCACCATGCGCAATGCGGTATTCTCCTTCGCGGAGATGACCACTTCCATCGTCGCCGCCAAGCTGGACCCCGGTGCCGGCAAGACCCCAGTGACGGGTTACGCCTTCAACTCCACCGGCCGCTATGCCTGCGGACAACCCATGCGGGACCGCTTTTTCCCGCGCCTGCTGCGCGCCAAGCCCGAATCGCTGCTTGACGCGGCCGGTGTGCTGGACCCGGCAAAGGCCGTGGCAGCCATGCTGGTCGGCGAGAAACCGGGCGGCCACGCCGAACGATCCATCGCCATCGGGACCATCGAGACAGCACTGTGGGACGCCGTCGGCAAGGCGCAGGATTTGCCCACTGCCGAAGTTCTGGCCCGCCGCTACCGCGGCGGCTCGATGCATCGAAAGGTCTCGGTATACGTAGGCGGTGGGTGGTACCGTCCGGGCGGCGTGCCGCGGGACGTCGCCGACGAGATCCGCTCGCACCAGGACAGCGGCTACACGCACGTCAAGATCAAGGTGGGCGGCGCATCGCTGGACGAAGACTTGCGGCGCATCGAATGCGCCCTCGGCGTGCTGCCCGACAGCGGGCACCTGGCGGTCGATGCCAACTGCAAGTTCGAGCGTGACGCGGCATTGGCCTATGCCGCCGCGCTGGCCCCGTACCGGCTGCGCTGGTTCGAGGAGCCGTGCGATCCCAACGACTTCTCGTTGATGGCGGAACTCGCCTCCGTCTACGCGCCGCCGCTGTCGGCCGGCGAGAACCTTTACGGCATGCAGGACGTGGTGAACCTTGTCCGCCTGGGCGGCTGGCGACGCGGGCGGGACCTGATCCAGGTCGATCCTCCGCAGTCCTACGGCATGGACGCCTACGCCGCCATGGTGCTCGATCTCGAAGCGCGGGGCTGGGAGCCGTCCAGCCATTTCCCGCACGGCGGGAACCAGATGTCGCTGGCGCTGGCAGCCGGCCTGGGCCTGGGCGGCTGCGAGGCCTATCCCGGCGTGTTCGGCTCCTTCGGCGGCTTCGCGGACAGCACCGTGGTGGAAGGCGGCTATGTACAGCCACCGCAGTTGCCCGGCATCGGCTTCGAGGGCCACAGTGCCTTGTACACCTTGATGCGCACGGTCGGCGCGGACTGACGGCCCGCCGCCGCCTTCCCATCCGCGCCCGGACCGCGCCACGCCTCCCGATTCTCCCAGCACCTCCGAGACATGCCCATGAACTTCGTCACTTTCCGTACCGCTTCCGACCTCACGCCCCGCCTGGGTGCCGTCGTCAACGAATCCGTCGTCACCCTGCCGGGCGACATGATCAGCCTCTGCGCCAAGGGCGCCTCCGGCTTCGGCGCCGCCGCGGAGATGGCCGCCGCGGCACCCGCCGCGGATCGCCACCCCCTGACGGCCGTCGAACTGCTTCCCGTGGTGCCGCGCCCGGGCAAGGTCATTTGCCTGGGGCTCAACTATGCCGACCACGCCGCCGAAGGTGGCAACAGCAAGCCGGAATACCCGAGCCTCTTCATGCGAGGCCCATCGTCCCTCACCGCCCACGGCGCCCCTCTCAGGCGTCCGCGCGCTTCGACCCGGCTCGACTTCGAGGCCGAGCTGGCCGTGGTCATCGGCACGACCTGCCGCCATTTGACTCCCGCCAACGCCTTGCAAGCCGTGGCAGGCTATTCCTGCTTCAATGACGGCACGCTGCGGGACTATCAACGCAAGACCGCGCAATGGACCATCGGCAAGAACTTTGACGAAACAGGTTCCTTCGGTCCCTGGCTGGTGCCCGCCTCGACACTGCCCGCGGGTGCCGCCGGCCTGAAGATCGAATCCCGCCTGAACGGGACGGTCATGCAAAGCAGCAACACGGCACACATGCTTTTCCCTGTGGAGGAAACGCTGTGCCTTATCACCGAGGCCATCACCCTGGAACCCGGCGATGTGATCATCATGGGGACACCGGCCGGAGTCGGCTACGCGCGCACGCCCCCGGTATGGATGAAAGCCGGCGACACCATCGAGGTCGAAATCGAAGGAATAGGCATCCTGTCGAACCGGATCGAAGACGAAGCCTGAGCTTCGCTACACGGGCCTTCGACGTCCGCGCGCTCACACGCGTGCGCACCGGAAAAGCGCGGCGCCGCTCGGCGCCGCAACCACCGGACCGTCAACCGGCGTCCTGCTCGGAAGACCCGGGCTGCGCGCACGCCAAGGCCGACAGCGCGAGCAGGACTGCCGGCACGCTGTAGATCCAGACGGGCGAAACCAATGGCAGCACCACGCCGGCCAGCAACGGGCCCGTACCCGCCCCGATGTCGCGCCATACCGCGCGCGATGCCAGCGCCTGTACTCGCCCCGGCCCAGGCGTCCGCATGGCCACGATAGGCGGCAAAAGCGGCAGTTGCAGCGCCCGCAGCACCACGATGGCGGCCGCGCAGCTCCAGATCCACCCAACGCCGAACCCCACGAGAACGATGGCGGTCAGCACCGACAGCCAGACCAGCAGCCGCACCGGGCCGAACCGTTCAGCCAGACGCCCGCCCACGGGGCTTAACACGATCTCGCCGAGATAGCGCAACGCCAATACCACCCCGGCCACGATCACCGAACCGGCCGGCATAAGGTCCTTACCCAGGTAGGACAGGCCGATGATGAAGAGGCCATCGAGCGTAAAGCCTTCCAGAAAGGACCAGGTATCCAGGCTGCCGGGCAGGCGCAGCCGGCGACTCTGCTGCGGCATGGAATGCGGCTGGCTGGGCAGCCGATGCGCCACGACCACGCCCAGAAAGGCCACCAGTGCCAGAACGAAGAAGATTGCGCGCGGCCCCCAGAGTTCCGCCATCCATGCGCCCACCGGCAGCGCCACCACAGGCCCCATCGCGATGACCGCGCGCGAACGGCCGTTGCGCCGCGCCACACCGACCGCATCCGCGGTCGCCATGGCCTGGGTGGACAGGTTCAGGGCAGCGAACGACAACCCCCACAGAAGACGCAGCGGCACCAGGGCCCAGAACCCCGTAAGCATCGCATAGCCCAGCGCGCTCAGCGTAGCGGCGGCTGCCGCCAGCATGCAGGTCGGCCGATCGCCATGCCGTGCATAAAAACGCGCCACCCACCCGTAGCCGGCGATACGCACGAGACGGTTCGCCGCCAGCAGAACGCCGGCTTCGGCGAGCGACACGCCGAACTGCGCGGCGTATATCGGCAATATCAGGTACAGCACCGTATCGCCAGGCAGCGTCAACGCCAGCGTGGCAGCAGCGTTCCGCGAATGCGCGTCAGTCGGGGAGATGCGGTCTATCATATATAGACATCTAGACGTATATTCCAAAGTCGACATCATGCCTTATATTTCAGTTTTGTGGCAACTGGTGTTCGCCGCGCGGGGAGGCCGGCGCCTGGACGGTGGCCTGCGCTCCACGGTGACCGCATTGCCGGACGTATCGACAACACCCGGCCATGAAAACCGGCGATGACGTCCCATCGCCGCGCGGACTCAGAGCATTCCGGCAACGCCCCCCACGCCCATCCGGGTTCGCCATACCAGGGATTACCCGCGGCGCTGCGTCCCGGCACGGCCGGGACGCTCAGCCCTCATTCAATTAAATCGAAAAACACTTTCGACGCAGCGGCATTCCCCTGGCTGCCCTCGCACCGCACAATCGCCTGGAGCCTCGTCGGCCGCGCGCCGATAGAGACAGCCAAGAACAGATGCCCACCGCTGCGCGGACAGGCACAGGAGACACCATGGCGACATTTCCACGCATGGCCCATGCGCTGGCCATCCTCTCATTGATGGGCGGTATCGCGCATGCGGACGAAACCACGGGCCTGACCAAGGACACCATCAAGCTGGGCATCTTCGGCCCCATGACGGGTCCCGCCGCCGTGTTCGGCAAGGGCGTGTTCGGGGTCGAGTCGGTCTACAAGTCGGTCAACGACGCCGGCGGCATCCACGGCCGCAAGATCGAGCTCGTACGCGAGGACACGGCCTGCGATCCGACTCGCGGCCTCGCCGCCTTCAAGAAACTGGCTTCGCAGGATCAGGTGTTCGCGCTGGACGCCGGCCTGTGCAGCAATGTGGTCATGGCGGCCAAGGGCGATATCGAGAAGTCGGGCATCCCGTTCATGGGCCTGGGCGCCGCCACGCCCGGCATCGCCACGCCGCTGGCCGCCAATATGTTTCAGCCCGTGGCGACCACCGACGAGGTGGGCCGCTCCATGATCGACTTCGCCATGTCCAAGGCGGGCACCACGAAGATCGCCATCATCAGCCATACGGACGACTGGGGTAAATCCAATCGCGACCCGGCCGTTGCCTACCTGAAGTCCAGATATGGCCTGGCCCCGGTGCTGGACCTCACCATGGAGCGCGGCTCCTCGGATGCCACGCCGCAGATACTCAAGCTGCGCGGCGCGGGCGCCGACTTCGTGTTGGCCCTGATGTACCCGGCGGAGACCGCCATCTTCATGCGCGACGCCTACAAATACGGTTTGAAGGTACCCGTGCTGGCGCCGCAGTCGATCTCGCTGGAGGACACCCGCAACCGGGTAGGCAACCCGGCGGCCGTGGCCAATCTGGCGGTCTATTACCCCTATGCCCATCCCACCGACGCCCCGGAAATGCGCAAGTGGAGCGACCTTATCCACAAGTACTACCCCGGCGAGCGCATCGAGGCCTTCAGCTTCCTGGGCATGAGCGGGGCGCTGGCCATGGTGCAGGCCCTAAAGGATGCCGGCCCCGACCTTACCCGCTCGAAGCTTATCGCCGCGCTCGACAACATCAGGAACTTCGATTCCGGCATCTCGGCCACCCCGATCACCTTCACGCCCGCGGACCACGCGGGCGTCAAAGGCGGCGCTTTCCTCGTCTACGACAAGAGCGGCGAGACCGTGGTCGTGAAGCGCTGGGACGATACGCAAAAATAAGACCATGCTGTTGCAACTGACCTTAAGCGGCGTCGCCCAGGGCAGCATCTACGCCCTCCTGGCCCTGGGCATGACGGTAGTTTTCCGCGCTACAGGCGTCATCAATTTCGCGCACGGCGAGTTCTTCATGCTGGGCGCCTTCGTGGTCTACGTGCTGATCCAGTACGCCGGCGCGCCCTTCGCCGTGGCTGCGCCGCTGGCGGTGGCGCTCATGTTCATCGTCGGCCGCGGCGTGCAACGCCTGGCCATACAGCCCATAGCCCTGTCTCCGCACATCATCCTCGCGATGATGACCGTGGCATTGTCCTATCTCTTTCGCGGTATCGCGCGCCTGTTCTGGGGCCGTGAAGTCCTGCCCATGCCGCCGGTCTTCTCGTTCCCACCTATCGAGGTTGGCGACCTCATCATCACGGTACAAGACCTGCTGATGGCCGGCATGACGCTGGCACTGGTGCTGGTGTTCTTCCTCTTTTTCAAGTTCTCGCGCGCCGGCCGCATCGCCCAGGCCGCCTCGGCCAGTCCCCGCGGCGCCGCGCTGGTGGGCATAGACGTCGATGCCTTCAGCGGCAATATGTGGGGGCTCGCAGCGGCATTGGGCGGCATCACGGGCATCTTGGTCGCGCCCATCACGCTGTTGTACCCCGACATGGGCGGCCAGACGCTGATCCGGGCCTTCGCCGCCATGACGCTAGGCGGCTTCGGCAACCTGGGCGGTGCCGTGGTGGGCGGCCTGCTGCTGGGCGTCATGGAACAGTGGGCGGGCGGTTACCTGTCCACGGCCCTGATCGACATCTTTTCCTATCTCGTCATTGTCGTCGTGCTGATCCTGCGCCCCCAGGGCCTGTTCGGCAGGCCCGACCCGACCCGCGTCTAGCTTCGGAGACCCGCGTGCCGAAACGCCTGGCATTCCTCGCTCTCGCCGCCGTCCTGCTGGCCCTGCCGCTGGCCACCAACGACTACGTCCAATACGTCTGCAACCTGATCCTGGTCTATGGCCTGGCCGCCATCGGCTTCAACCTGGTGCTGGGCTACCTGGGACAGCTCGCTTTCGCCAACATGGCCTTCTTCGGTATCGGTGCCTACGCCCTGGGTATCCTCATGGAGCAGGCCGGCCTGTCCTTCTGGGCCGCCATACTGCCGGCCGGGCTGGCCGGGGCCATCGCGGGCCTGGTAGTGGGATTGCCGGCACTACGCCTGCGCGGCTACTACCTCGCCATCGTGACCTTGGCCTTCGGCGAGCTGATGCGCTGGGGCTATATCCACATGGAGGCTTATACGCACGGCTCCAGCGGCCTGGGCGTCCCCGTGGCGACGGTCGGCACGGTGGCCCTGGAAACGCAGGCGCAGCGCTACTACCCCCTCCTTGTCATCGTCGCATTGGTGGTGTGGGGCGTGCGCAACCTGCTGCAATCGCGCATCGGACGTGCATGGGTCGCCATCCGCGAAAACGAACTCGCCGCCGCGTCCCTGGGCTACTGGCCCCCGTGCTACAAGGTCGCGGCCTTCGTCACCAGCGGGTTCGTCACCGGCACCGCCGGCGCGCTCTTCGCGCTGATGATAGGCCGCATCGCTCCCGACAGCTTCAGCCTGAATCAGCTGCTGCTGCAGTTCGCCGTGGTGATGATAGGCGGGATGGGCAGCATCTGGGGCGCCTTGCTGGGTGCGGTGCTGCTCACGGCCGCGCCCGAGCTGCTGCGCAATCTTCCGGGCGCCGAGGAAATCATCTTCAGCCTGCTGCTGATGGCCGTGCTGCGCTACATGCCGCGCGGCCTGGCAGGCGTGCTGGTCGCGCGCGCGCCGGTGCTGCGCGAACGCCTGTACCGGAGCTGACCTCATGGCCTTGCTCGAACTCGATCGCGTCAGTGTTTCCTTCGCCGGGCTCCATGCCCTGACCGAAGTGTCCTTCGGCCTTGAGGCCGGCGAGATCCGCGCCGTCATCGGCCCGAACGGCGCCGGCAAATCCACCTTGTTCAACGCCATCACCGGCTACATCCCAGCCCGCACCGGCGCCGTACGCTACGCCGGCCGCAATGTCGTCGGCATGGCGCCGCACCGCATCTCGGCCCTGGGCATGCGGCGCACGTTCCAGAATGGCGGCGCGTTCGCGTCGATGACCGTTCTGGAGAACGTGCTTGCCGGCCTGAACCAGCAGACCGCCAGTTCCGCCGTCGGCCTGCTCCTGGGACTGCCCAAGGCGCGTGCCGCCGAACGGCAGGCGCTCGCGCGCGCCCATGAACTACTGGGCCTGATGGGCATCGCCACGCTGACCGACCGCAAGACCGCGGACCTGTCCTCCGGCCAGCAGCGCATCGTCGAGATCACGCGTGCCCTGGCCGCGCGGGCCGGCCTGCTGCTGCTGGACGAACCCGCCGTAGGACTGTCCACCAGCGAACGCGATCATCTGATGCAAGTGCTGCGCAGCCTGGCCGCTGACGGCATCGCCATTTTGCTGGTCGAGCACACCATCGACCTGGTCATGTCCGTGTCGGACCGCATCGCCGTCCTCAATTACGGCCAACTCATCGCCGACGGCAAGCCCGCGGAGATCCGCTCGCATCCGGCCGTACTGGAGGCATATCTTGGCAAGCACTGAGTTGCTGTCTATCCGCGACGTCGCCTACCGCTATGGCGGGGCCGCGGCGCTGCGCGGCGTCTCGCTGGAGATCCGTCCCGGCGAAGTGGTGGCCCTGCTGGGCGCCAACGGCGCCGGCAAAAGCACACTCATTAACGTCGTCAGCGGCTTTCTCAAGCCCGCCGCCGGCACCGTCCACGTGGAAGGCAAGCCCATCGGCGGCCTGCCTCCGCACCAGGTTTTCCGCCATGGCGTGGTGCAAGTGTCGCAGGGCCGGGATCTGTTCCCCGCCATGAGCGTGCGGGACAACCTGGAGCTGGGCGCGGTGTCTCGCAAGGGCGACATCGCGGCCGACCTGACGCACGTTTACGACATCTTCCCCCGGCTGCGCGAGCGCCTGGCGCAGAAGGTGGCAACGCTCTCCGGCGGCGAACAGCAGATGGTAGCCATCGGCCGCGCGTTGATGAGCCGTCCTCGCGTGCTGCTGCTGGACGAGCCGTCCGCCGGCCTGGCCCCGCGCTTCGTCGACGAGATCGGCCACATCATGGGCAGGCTCAAGGCCGGCGGGACCACCATGCTGATCGTGGAGCAAAACCTCGCGCTGGCGCTGGGACATGCCGACCGCTACTACATCCTGCGCGACGGCGCACTTGCCGCCGCCGGCATGCCGGCGGATCTCGGCGCGGACTATGCCGCCGTAGCGCGCGAATACTACCTATAGAGAACAACGGGTGGAGTGACCATGGAGACCAGGATGCAAACTTTCGATGTGGCGGTCATAGGCGGCGGCAACGCCGCGATGTGCGCGGCCCTGTCCGCCCACGAAGCGGGCGCCAGTGTCGTCGTCATCGAGCGCGCGCCCAAGGAGAACCGGGGCGGCAGCTCGGCCTACACGGGGGGTGCCTTCCGTATCGCCTACAAGGGGAACGACGACCTCAAGACGCTGATGCCGGACCTCAGCGAGGACGAACTTGCCCACAGCGACTTCGGCAGCTACACGGAAGACCAGTTCTATGAAGAGGCGGTCGCGATGAGCGGCTACCGCGCCGACGCCGACGTGCTGGACACGGTGGTCAGCCAGAGCTTTCCCACCATGATGTGGATGCGCGGCCACGGCGTACGCTTCATGCCCATCTACGGCCGCCAGTCCTTCAAGGTCGATGGCAAGAACAAGTTCTGGGGGGGGCTGACCGTCGAGGTGTCCGGCGGCGGGCTGGGGCTGATGCAGTCACTGTACGCCCACGCCGAGAAGCTGGGGCTGGACCTGCGCTATGGCGCCCGCGCCTGCGGTCTGGAACGTACCGGCGATACCTGGACCATCGCGCTGGAGCAGGATGGCCAAGGCGGCAAGGTACAGGCACGGACGGTGGTGCTGGCGACCGGCGGCTTTCACGCCAACGTACGCTGGCGCGCCCAGTACCTGGGCCCGAACTGGGATCTGGCGAAGGTGCGGGGCTCGCGCTACAACACGGGCGACGGCATCGAGATGGCCGTCGGTGCCGGAGCCATCGCGCACGGCAACTGGACCGGCTGCCACGCCGTTTTCTACGACCTGAATGCGCCAGCGTTCGGGGACATCAACCTGCTCAACCAGCAGAAGAACTATTTCAATCTGGGCATTGTCGTCAATGCCGATGGCCGGCGCTTCGTCGACGAGGGACTGGATTTTCGCAATTACACCTATTCCGGCATGGGTGCGCGCGTGCTGGCGCAGCCCGGAGCCGTGGCGTGGCAGGTCTTTGACGCCAAGACGGTGGGCCTGCTGCCCGACGAATACCGCGTCAAGCACGCTACCCGCCTGCAAGCCGATACGCTGGAGGAGCTGGCCGCCCAAATGGAGGGCATCAATCAGCGCGGCTTCCTGCAGACGGTGCGCGAGTTCAATGAGGCCGTTGACCGCGACATCCCCTTCAACCCGGCCGTCAAGGACGGCCGCGGCACGCGCGGCCTGGCCGTGCCGAAATCGAACTGGGCCCATGCGCTAGACACCGGTCCCTACGTGGCCTACGCCGTGACCTGCGGCATCACCTGCACGTATGCAGGCGTCAAGGTGAATCCCAACGGCCAGGTGCTCGATGGCGAAGACCGGCCGCTGCCGGGGCTGTACGCTGCCGGCGAAATGGTCGGCGGGCTCTATTACGTCAAGTACGCCGGCGGCATAGGCCTGACCGCCGGGTCAGTGCTGGGGCGCATTTCCGGGGCCCATGCCGCAACCCTGGGCCGCGCGGCCTGACTCGCCCTGCGGGCGCGGATATGCCAGCAAGGCCTACACCTGCGACATACAAGTAGAACGGACACGTACGACCGATGGAAGGCGTACACGTACGACATACATGACAGGCATAGGCGTACGTCATACACGAAAGAAACAAGGCAAAGACATACACCATGAGCACTTCCGATTTGAATACCACCCTGGTCGTCGTCGGCGCCGGCATGGCCGGCTATGCGGCCGCGCTGCAGGCCGCGCAGGACGGGCACGAAGTCATCCTGCTGGAGAAACTGTCCGAAACCGGCGGCTCGTCGGCGATGTCGGGTGGCTGCCTGGCCTTTGCCGGTACCGATCTGCAACGCGCCAATGGCGTCGAGGACACCAGCGAGCTGCTGTACAAAGACCTGCGCGAAGTCGGCAAGTTCGAAAACGATGACGGTCTGGTGCGGGCCTACGTCGACAACCAGCTCGACACGTACGAGTGGATGAAGCAGGCCGGCGTGCAGTTCGGCCCGCATATCGAGACCTCGTCGGGCCAGTCCGTGCCGCGCGTGCATAACGTGGACCCCGCCGACGCGGTGCGGGCGCTGGCGGCTGCCGCCAAGCGCACCGGCCGCGTCCAACTCCTGACCGACACCCGCGCCTTGCGCCTGATCCGCGCGGACCAGGACGGCCGGGTGCTTGGTGTAACGGCCGAGCGCGGGGGCGTGGTCTTCAAGGTGCTGGGCAGCAGCGGCGTGGTCCTGGCCAGCGGCGGCTTCGTCCAGAACGCCGCCCTGATACACCGCTATGCGCCTCAGTACAACGAGGAAACGGCAGTCTTCATCGGCGGCGCCGGCAATACGGGCGACGGCTTGAAGATGGCCCAGCAACTGGGCGCCGACTGCCGCGACATGATCTACATTAAGGGCACCTACGGCAAGCATCCTACCGACGAGACCAACCACCACAGCCTGCTGGCCGTGTACAAGGGCGCCATCGCCGTCAACCAGGACGGCAAGCGCTACGTCGACGAGTCGATTTCCTACAAGCTGCTGGGCGATGCCTGCATTCAGCAGCCGTATGGCGCCACGTTCCAGATCTTCGATCAGCCCATCTTCGACAGCGGCGACAACCAGACGCGTATCCTGGACATCGAGCGCCGCCACGAGGAAGGCCTGGTTATCCAGGCCGACACGCTGGAAGACCTGGCGGCGGCGATCGAAGTGCCCGCCGACGTGCTGGTCGATACCGTCAAGACCTACAACCGCTATGTCGACGAGGGCAAGGACCTGGATTTCGGCCGCGCCCACCTGGTGCACCAGCACGGCAAGCTGGCGAAGATCGAGACCGGCCCGTACTACGCCTACCCGTCCACCGCCGCGGTGTACGGTACCTATTGCGGCCTATGCGTGGATGTTGCCATGCGCGTGCTGGACGTCTATGGCGAGCCGTTGGCCGGTTTGTACGCGGCGGGCGAAGTGGTCGGCGGCCTGCATGGAGCGGCTTACATGACCGGCTCCGCGCTGGGCAAGGCAGCCATCTTCGGCCGCATCGCCGCGCGTACCGCGCTGGCCGCGTGAGGCGGAAACAGCCATGCATGTTGCCGTACTCCTCGCCGGCGTGGCCGATCCCCGCAAACCGCTGCCCAAGCCCGCCTCGGGCGATTGGCGCGAGTTGCCCGGGGCTGCATCCGTGTCGTACAAGCTGAGCCCGTTCGACGAGGCCGCGCTGGAGATCGCGCTCAAGCTGCGCGATCAGGGCGCGGCCACCCGCGTAACGGTACTGGTCACCGATGGCGCGCAGGACATCGTGCTGATGCGGTCCATCGCAGCGCTCAAGCCTGATCGCGTCCAGGGCCTGTGTCCGCCCGCCGCGCAACGCGGCAATCCTGCCTGGCTTGCCCGCCATGCGCCGCCGCTGCTGCGCGAGGACGGCGCCAGCCCGGCGCTGATCCTCATCGGCCGAGAGCATGGGGATCTGGACGATGGTATGACGCCGCCCTACCTGGCACAGGCCTGGGGCCTGCCTTACGTGGGCCTGGCCTTGCAGGTCCGGCCGCGCGCCAACGCCGGCTGGACCCTGCTGCGCAGCGGCGCGCGGCAAGACGAAATGCTGGACTTGCCTGCCCCCGCCATGGCCAGCATCAGCAACGACAAGAGCAACCGCCTGCGCCATCCGCTCATGAAGAACGTAGCGTTGGCCAAGCAGTCCCAATTCGACCAGGCCGCGCCGGATGCCAGCCTGCCCGCCCCGGCCGCCAAGCTGGTCCAGGCCGCACCGGCCGAACCGGCATCGCGCGGCGCCCAGGATTGCCGGATGTTCGGCGGGTCGGTGGAAGAACAGGCGGCCGCGCTCGCCGCTTACCTGCGCGCTCCCGCGCGTGCCCATTGAGTGATGCCTGCCATGTCCCTGTCCTTTTCCCTACTGGCCCTGATTCCCGGCTGCGACACGGCTCCTGCGGCGGGCCGCGCCCTCATGGATTACCTGCGAGGCCTGGCCGACCGCCGTGGCGCCGGTGCCCATGCCGTGCTGGCCGGGCCGGCGGCGGCGCGTGCAGCAGCGCTGGCCAGCGCCGAGGCCGCAGGCATGGACCACGCCTGGTTCATCCCGACACCTGCCGAAGAGTTGCAGGTACCTCAATATGTCGACCTGTACGCCAACGCCTTGCAGGCCGAAGGCCTGGCGGTCCTGCTGCCGCGGTCCCTGATGCTGATGGCGGCACAGCCCGATAACGAAGCCTGCGCGGGCGCCCTGGCCGCCCGCCTTGCGGCCCAGCCTCTGGGGCGTTGCACCGATCTCGATTTCGATGGGCAAGGGATCCTGCATGCGCGCCGGGGCGCCTATGGCAATCGGCTCGCCGTTACCCTGGCCTGCGACGGCACGACGATCGCCGTCGTGCGGCCCAGGACGGGCGCCGTGGCGACTGCGCCCGCGGCGACTACACAACGCGAGACGGCGGCGGGCGACGCGCCGGCGTCAGCTGTAGCGACTGCGCCGGCTGCATCCCCCGGCAAGACGGTCATCCATGATCTCGACGGCCTGCCACCGCCCTGCGCCGCATATCCGCTTGCGCGCGTACCGCGCAACGAACCGCACGCCGCGCTCGAAGGCGCGCGCATCGTGGTGTCGGGGGGACGCGGCATGGGCAGCGACACGGCCTTCCGCCTCCTTTACGACCTGGCGGCGCGGCTGGGCGGCGCGGTCGGCGCCAGTCTGCCGGCCGTGGACGCCGGCTGGGCGCCGGTGACGCGCCAGGTCGGCATCTCCGGCAAGTATGTCGGCCCCGACATCTATCTGGCCATCGGCATCTCCGGTACGCCCCAGCACCTGGCCGGCATCGACCCCCAGACGCGCATCGTGGCCATCAACAAGAATGCCGAAGCCAACATTTTCAACGTCGCCGAAGCCGGCGCCGTTGCCGAATGGCAAACGCTGCTGCCAGCCCTGCTCGCGGCATTGGATCTTCCCGCTGGCGCCTGAGATTCCGATATCGTCAAGCGTCCCCCCAGAGAACACTCATAACGACACGGAGACCAACCATGAACCCCCGCCTTCCCGCCGCGCTTGTCGGCAAACTGCCCCCTCCCCGCCAAACCTTGCGCAGGCTCGCGGCGTCCCTGGCCTTCCTGTCACTCGTGGCAGCGGCCCCCGCCACGGCCGCGGACGGCTTCCCCAACAAACCCATACGCCTGGTCGTGGGCTACCCGCCCGGGGGCTCCAACGACATCGCGGCGCGCATCATCGCGCCCGAACTGGGCCAGGCTTTGGGCGTCTCCGTCGTGGTCGAGAATCGCGCGGGTGCCAGCGGCGTCATCGGCGCTGACCATGTGGCCAAGTCCGAGCCCGACGGGTACACGCTGCTGCTCTCCAGCATCAGCCCCATCGTGCTGGCCCCGCAGACCATGAAGGTGCCGCCCTTCAACGCCCCCAAGGCGTTCAAGGCCGTGAACATGATGGCTCTCACGCCCGAAGCCATCGCCGTGGGTCCCAAGGTGACGGGCGTCAAGACTTTGAAGGAACTGCTGGACCGCGCGAAGACGCAGCAAATCACCCTGTCCTCGTCGGGCACCGGCGGCCTGCCCCACCTGACCATCGAGCTCCTGCGCAAGGTCCAGCCCAATATCGTGCATGTCCCCTACAAGGGCGCGGGGCCGGCCGTCACCGACACCCTGGGCGCGCACGTCGACGGCATCGTCATGGATCTGCCGCCTCTCTATAGCCTCATCAAGGAAAAGCGCCTGACGCCGCTGGCCGTCACCAGCGAGAAGCGCGTGGCCTTCCTGTCCGACGTGCCCACGGCGCAGGAGTTCCTGCCGGGCTTCAACGTGGAGAACTGGGTCGGCATCTTCGCACCCGCGGGCACACCGGATGCCGTCGTAGCGAAGCTGGATAACGCGCTGCGCGAAGCCGTCAACCGGCCCAGGGTAAAGGCCTCTCTGGCGGATGCCGCCATGGCGCCGGCCGTAATGGAGACGCCACAGGACTTCCAGAAGCGGCTGGCCGATGACTATGCGCGCTGGGGCAAGGTCATCAAGGACGCCGGCGTCGAGTTGACGAACTGACGGAGAGAGGCCCCCGCCCGCGACACCATGCGGGGGGCGCATACCGCTATCCGGCGCGCCCCGAGAACTGATCTTCCCGATACTCGCGCGCGCCCAGCGCCTGCCGGGCATGAGCCTCCATGGCAGGCGTGGGCTTCGCGTATAGCTGCCGACGGCTGATATCCAGGCACCCTGCCGCGCGCGCCCGCGCGAAGAAGGCCGCGTGATGGAACAGCACGCCCAGGGCATCCAACACGACCGCGCCCTCCACCTCCCGCAGCCGGTGGCGCACCAGAAACTCATTGAGCACTCCATCGCCGGGAATGATTACCTCCGCCCCCTGGGCCAGCGCGGTCCGGACGGCGTCGACAAAGCGGTCGCGGATGGACCCGGCGGCGGCCTCGTCCTCCAGGTCGAACAGGTTGACCGCCGGACTCATGGCCACCACGCCCGACAGACGTCCCGACACGCCATATTGCGCCGCCAGGTCCTCGGTCTGCATCTTCTGGAAAGGCGTCAAGGCGATCATGCCGACCCTGCGCCCCAGCGAGCAGGCCGTCAGCAGGCAGCTCTCGGTCAGGCTGACCACGGGGATGTCGACCAGGGAACGCGCTTCGGTCATCCCCGGATCGAAGAAACACCCCAGCGCGAAGGCGTCGTAGCCGGCCGCCTGGGCGGCCAGCGCCGCCTCGCAGACCTGGCGGGCGTTGAGCATGCGCATGCCCGCGCAGGCGTTGACGCTCATGGGCGCCACGGCGGGAGGATAGGTACCGGGCCGCAAGCCGTGCACGACGACCTGCGCCTGTGCGCCCATCACCGCATCGGCATGCGCCTGGAGGGTGTCGCGGTAGCGCGGAAACACTAGCAGATCGGTGAAGCTCTGGTGCCAGATTTTCACGGCCTTTCCTTCCGTTCGCGCTCAGGGATGGGCAAAGACCACGGCTTCGCTGTTCTCGTTCTTGCAGAAGCGGGCGATGCTGCCGACAGAGTTGGCGTGCTCCTGGGCGCTGTGCGCGGCGCAGAGGTCTTCCAGCAAGATCATTTCGTAGTCGCGGTCATGGCCGTCACGCGCCGTCGCCTGTACGACGGCCTGCGTGGACACGCCCGAGAAATAGATGCGCTGGATGTTCTGGGCGCGCAGCTGTGCCTCCAGCGTGGTCGAGTAGAAGGGGCTGACGCGGTGCTTGACGACCTGGATGTCGCCAGCTTTCTGCTCCAACTCGGGATGGATCTCGGTGCCCCAGGCGCCCAGCTTGAACAAGCCGTGCTGCGGCGCGGCCGAGAACACCTGCGAACCTTGCGGGCATTCCGGATAGCATTCAGAAAAGCCGACGCGCACGAACCCGACGGCGATGCCGGCGGCGCGCGCACGGGCAATCGCCTTGGCCGTCCTGGCGATCACTTGGCGCTCGCGCACCTGCTCGCCCAACGGGCTCTTGCCGTTGGGACCGTCGGCATGGACCAGATCATTCTGCATGTCGAGGACCAGGAAAAGGGATCGGGGTTGTTGCATGGTTGATCTACCTTCTGTTTGAGAGTGAGTAATCAGGTTGAATAAAGAACGTTCAATCGCACCAGATGCCGCCGTTGACGTCCAGTATCTCGCCCGTGATGAAACCGGATTGCGGGGCCGCCAGGAATAGCACGGCCGCGGCGACTTCCTCGGCCGCGCCCATGCGTCCCATGGGGATCAGATCGCGCAGGGCCTGCGGAAACTGGGTGGTCATGGCCGACGCAACGGGGCCGGGCGCCACGGCGTTGACGGTAATGCCGGCCGTGGCGAGCTCCTTGGCCAGGAAGGCCGTCATGATGTGCACGCCGGCCTTCGATGCACCATAAGCCACATTGCTGGCCCGGTCCAGTTCGCGCGGATCCAGCCACGGCCGCGGGTTGCCGCCGTTCTTGCCGATGACGGAGCCCAGGTTGACGATGCGGCCGCCACCCGCGCGTTTCATATGCGGGATGGCGGCCTGGCAGCACAGGAACGTGCCCTTGAGATTAATGTCGATGACACGGTCCCATTCGGCCTCGGCCAGGGTTTCCGCACTGCCCATGGACACGATGCCGGCCACGTTCACCAGGATATCCAGGCGTCCCCGACGCGCCACGGCGTCGTCCATGCAGCGCACGACGTCCTCCCGTCGTCTGACGTCCAGCGGCACGGCCTGGATGCCGGGCGTGGCCGGCTCGAAGGCCACACGGTCGGCGGCCACCACCTGCGCGCCATGGGCCGCCAGGGCCTCGCTGACGGCCCGGCCTATGCCACCCGCCCCGCCCGTCACCAGGGCGACACGGCCCGCGTAAAGTTCATTGCCGTACATAATGTGCATCCGTCATTCCTCGCAAGCCAGCTGGAACGCCGCCCTCAGGCGGCCTTCCATGACATAGTTCCAAAGGACGCCGGCCTGGGCGGGCCGGCCTGCGTATCGCAGGCAGTCCTCGAATTTCTTTCGCACCAGCGCCTCATCCACGCGCAGGTCCTGCGCCTGGAACCGCGTCTGCCAGACCTCCACCCCGTTTTCCATCAGCGCCAGCTGCGCCTGCGGATGCCCAGGGTTGTCCGGCAGACCGTCTTGCAGCTCGATGCGCGCTGCGACGGCCAGGACCGCCTGATCGGACAGTACGTCGCTCGAAAAACCCTGCAGCGTCGGCGCGCCATGCACCAGAACATAAGCCGTCATGAAAGGAATGCTGTATTTGGCGTCCTGCAGCGTCGCGGGGCAGCGGCGCTGCGCCAAGGGACGGCACAGCCGTCCCGATGAGGGATTGACCGCCACCCGGACTTGCGCGTCGGGATGCGCGACACTGGCCTCGCGCGCCGCCATCGCCACCGCAACATAGGGATGCGAGAGGCGGCAGCTGGGCCAGGGCTTGATATCGACGTCACGTGCATGCCACGTCGAGAAATCGAGCAACATGGCGCGCTGCCGCGTGGACAAGGCGCCCGCAAGATAGAGCCGGAACAGGCCGGCGGCGCCGTCCATGGAGCCCGCCGGTCCCGTCACGCCAGCGCGCGCCAGCAGGGCGGCCTGCAGCCCCCCCTGCGCCGCGAATGCCGGATAGATGCCGCGCGCCGTGGCGCCCGTGCCGAAGCCGGCCTCCTTGCCCCCCGCGAGTTGCATATAGGCCAGGCCCAGGGTGGACACCAGCTGGCGCTGGTCCAGGCCCAGCACCAGGCCCGCCGCCATGCCGGCAGCCAGATAACCGAACAACTGGGTCAAGAACCACTCCGCGCCCGGGCCTTCGCCCTGCGGCGCGCAGGTCACGCCCAGCCGGCACATCAATTCATTGCCCAGCGCCACCGCGTCGACCACCGTCTCGTCCGTGGCGTCGGCCAGCTCGGCGGCGGCCATAGCCGCCGGCAACACGCAGGTGCTGGGGTGCAGGCGGCCGACGTCGTGGATGTCGTCGTAATCGAGGATGTGGATCAACGAGGAATTGATGAAGGCGGCCGCCAGCGGCGCGGCACGGCCGCCGCCAAACAGGCCGCTGGCGCCCGTGCCGTGCCCGGCCTGCAAGCCCGCGATGACTTGGCCGCCCAGTTCGCCGCGGCGCGCCGCCAGGGCGATGCCCAGCGAGTCCGCGATATGCAGGCGCGTCTTGGCGCGCAGATCCGTGGGCACGCCGGCCTGGCGCGCCCGCAAGAACACCCGCGCCAGGTCGCTGCTCAGCGCGACTGGCGCGGCGGCCAGTGATACGGAGAAGTCGGCTGTCATGGGCGGCCTCTTCTATATGCGTGTGTCGGCGATATGGTTGGCGGACCGGCGCCCGAAGACGAGCCCCTTGAGCACCGACGTGGCCCCTGTGTAGTTGGTGTAGTAGGTACCGACGATCTCGCCGGCCGCGTACAGGTTCTTCATCGGATTGCCGTCGGTATCGAGCACCTGCCCGGCCGGATTGATCTTCAGCCCGCCAAAGGTAAACACGTTCGACGAAATGATGGGATACGCCATGTACGGCCCTTGCTCGATTCGGCGCGACCAGTTGGACTTCATGGGCGTCAATCCCTGCGTGGCCAGGCCGTCGAGCTCCAGCGGCTTGAAGCCGGCTTCGGTCGGGCAGGCTGCGTTGTAGCGTTCCACGGTGGCTTCCAGCGCGCCCTCGGGCAAACCGATCCTGGCCGCCAGCGCCGCCAGCGTGTCGCCCTCGATAGCCGGCTGGTCGGTACGGATGGCCAGGCGATAGTTGGGCACGTCCTTCACGCGTTGGTCCAGGATGACCCACGCGATGCCCTGCTCCTGTTCGTAGATGCGGCGGGTGACACGCTCGTAGTAGGCGTCCACGGTACCCGGCGCTTCGTCGGTGAAACGCTGGCCCGCTTTGTTGACGAGCACGCCGTAAGGAAAGATGAAGACCGACGGTTCGGACACCCCGGAACGCGGATCGACCGGTTCGGCGTGGTAGCTGCCGAATTCCCCGCTGGGCGCCGCACCGGCATCGAAAGCCATTTCTATGCCTTCGCCGCGATTGAAGTACCCGCCCTTGCAGACCGGACGCAGATACACGGAGCGCGGACCGATGTACTTGGCCATAAGCGCGGAGTTGCCCTCGAAGCCGCCGCACGCCAGCACCACCGCGCCCTTCAGACGCCGGCCGCCCTCCTGCGCATGATGCGCGAGCAGCCCCTGCACGGTGCCGGTGTCGTCGACCAGCAGGCGCCGCGCGGTGGTGTGGTACAGAAAGGTCACGCCCAGGCTCTCCGCCTTGACGGCCAGGGCCTCCACCAGCGCTTCGCCGCCGCCCACGGGCAGCAGGCGCGGTTGCGTCTTGGTCAGGAACTGCGTGGGCAAGAAATCGAACTTCACCCCCATGTCCTGCAGCCACGCGATGGTCTCGGGAACGTGGTCGGCGAAGCAGCTGATCAACTCGGGATCCAGCACCGAGAGCGTGCGCGCGGCATGCGACCACGATTCCCGCCCCTGTCCCATCTCCGCCTCGAAATCCGGGTCCATGTAGACGCCGGCATTCTCGGCCAGGTGCGTCTCGAAATCGTCGGAGACCTGGTCGATGGCCTTCATCCGCAGGTAGGCCTCGGTATAGCGGCTCTGGCCGCCGCGTTCCTCGCGGCTCGCACGTTCGAGCACCGCCACCGTCAAGCCGCGCTCGGCCGCTGCCACGGCCGCCGACAGCCCCGCCACGCCGCAACCGGCCACCACGACATCGAATTCACGTTCCATGCTCTCCATCCTCAGGATAATAGGTAGACACCTGCGCCGTCTGCGTCGGCGCTACACTCGATAGAGTAGGATGCAGCCTGCGCGCGTGTTAGCCCCCGGCGGCTAATGCGTGATTAGAAAAAATCGAAAGGAGACACATGGACAAGCTATGGGCCATGGAGGTGTTCGTGCGCGTGATGGAGTGCGGCAGCCTCTCGCGCGCTGCCGAATCGCTGGACCTCGCCAACGCCACGGTCACCACCAGCCTGCGCAACCTGGAGGCGCATCTGGGTACGACACTGATCCAACGCAGTTCGCGGCATCTGCACCTGACGGAGGAGGGGCGGATCTTCCTACCGCATTGCCAGGAAATCCTGCGCAGCGTGGCCCGCGCCGAGACTGACGTGAAGCGGCAAGGCAGCGACATCGCCGGCTCCCTGCGTGTCGAAGCGCCCTTTGCCATCGGCCAGAATCTGTTGTGCCCGGCCCTGGTGGCGCTGACGCGCCGCCATCCTGGCCTTTCGGTTTCCGTGACCCTGACCAACGACCCGCACAATTTGATCGAGCGCGCCACTGACGTGGCCATCCGCATGGACAGGGTCGAAGATGCGGACCTCGTGGGCCGTCCTATCTACGAGGCCCAGTACATCGTTTGCGGTACACCGGAAACCGTAGGGGCCATGCGTGCGGCCACGCCGCGCGATCTCGATCCGGCCCGCTGCCTGGGCCTGTTCGCCGAGGGCAACCATACGCCCAATCCCTGGCGCTTCGCCAAGAATGGCGACGAGGCGGTCGTGTACCCAGGCGGCCCGCTCAGCTTCAACAATACGGCAGCGCTGATCCAGGCCGCCTTGCAGAACGTGGGCCTGATCTACGTCCTGGATGTCTTCGTCAGCGACTTCATCAAGCGCGGCGAGCTGGTCGAGCTGTTCCCCGACTGGCAGACCAGCAAGCGCACTTTCCACGCCGTGACGGTGAAGTCGCGTTTCGCGGCGCCCAAGGTGCGCGCCTTCATCGACTTCCTGCTGGAGATCTTCGACGCGCGGCGCCGCCCCAGCGTCACGACGATGGTTGCAGTCGGTCCAGACCGTAGAAAGAAAAAACCTCACTGACTCGGTCGGCTTCGGGCTGCTTGTGGAAATAGCCCTTGCGGCTGGTCTTGATGCCGCACTTGGTGCGCAGGTCGTGCATGGTCTCGGCCTGCTTGACCCAGGCCGCCAGCGAATCGAGGATGGGCACGCCATCCACTTCAACCACCCCGTTCTGCGCCAGCAGCACGTTCATGGGCGCCTCGCCCGGGATGATGACGTCGGCACCCTGTGCGATCAGCTTGCGCGCTGCCATTTTGAATCGCTCGATCAGCTCGCCGGCATCGTCGAACGCCTTCAGCACGTCGTTGAAGGCGAAGCCTACCGGCACCGCGCCAGCGAAGCGGGACTCCAGCCCGTGGTTGCGGGCGTTCTCGGCGATCAGTTCGTTCATGTCGTCGATGAACAGCAGCACCCCGAACTTGCGGCCCAGCATGCAGGCCGTCAGCATGGCCGATTCGCCGTAGCCGATCACGGGGATGTCGACCAGGCTGCGGATCTCGCGCAAGGCGGGTTCGGGCAGCGTGCTGATTGCGTAGACGTCGTAGCCTTCCTCCCGGGCCTGCACCGCGGCGGCCATGAATTGCAGCGCGTGCACATACTGGAAGGCCACGTGGCGGATGTCGGTACCAGGATAATTGCTGCGGTAGGTGCCGACCTGCATCCCGTGCATGTCGATCTGCGTATCGGGTCGCGCCACCTTGGCAAAGTGCCGCTTCAGCGCGTCGCTGTAGGGCCCGAGGTCGCTGAGGACGGTAAAGCTTTGATGCCAGATTTTCATATATCGCTGCTTGAAACAGGGTTGTTGATCTATCCACCCGCCGGACAGGTCCATGCCCCCGCGGGTCAATCCACCTTGACGTGGGCCTCGTCTACGACCTTGGCCCACTTTTTCACTTCCGACCTGAAGAACGTATCGAATTCCTTGGGGCTTGTGCCCATGGGATCGCAGCCGACGGCCTCCAGTGCTGCGCGCACTTCGGGCGCCTGCGTGGCCTGGGCAGCCGTATCGCTGAGCTTCTGGATAACCGCAGGCGGCGTGCCGGCCGGGGCGAAGAGGCCAAACCACGCCGTGGCGTCATAGCCGGGCACGCCGGCTTCGGCCACGGTCGGAATGTCGGGCGCCGCGCGCGAGCGCGTCTTGGTCGTGACCGCCAGGGCGCGCAGCTTGCCACCCTTGACCAGGGGCAGGGTCGTAACGATGTTGTCGAACGTCAGCGGGACCTGCCCGCCCAGCACGTCGGCCATGGCCGGCGCCGCGCCGCGATAGGGCACGTGCTGCATGTTGATGCCGGCCTGGCTTTTGAACAGCTCCGCGAACAGGTGGGCGCCCGACCCGTTGCCCGCACTCGCGAAGTAGATCGGCTTGTCGGAAGGCTTCTTGGCGGCTGCGATCAGGTCCGCCACGGAGTGGTAGGGCGTGCTCGGATTGACTACCAGCAGGAAGGGTGTGGAAGCGACTTGCGCCACGGGGATGAGATCCTTCAGCGGGTCGTAGCTAAGCTTGGGATACAGGCTGGGATTGACCGCCAGCGAGATGGTGCCGAACAGCACCGTATAGCCGTCCGGCGCCGCCTTGGCGACGTAGTCCGAGCCGATATTGCTGGCCGCCCCAGCCTTGTTCTCGATGATTATGGGCTGGTTCAGCAAAGCCCCCATCTTGGCGGCGATGGCGCGCGCGGCCACATCCGACGCTCCCCCCGCTGGAAAGCCCACGACCAGGCGTATGGGCTTGTTCGGATAGGCGGCGGCCTGCGCCGCGCCGGCCAGCCCCAGGGAGGCCAGCAAGCCGCTGGCAAGCAAGGTCTTCAGGTGCTTCAAGGTCGTCTCCTGCATGGGCCCTCGGATAGGCCTCGTCATGGTCCTGGTTTTACCGTTGGTGTGCGGGCCATTTTGCCCTTGCCTCGCCGATCGGAGAACGCGAAGAAGCCGAAGGGCCGATTCACTTATCTTGAATGCTGGAACACCACGGATGCCCGGTCGACATGCGTTCCTTTCGGATTTATTGAATGGCGCATTCGCCGCCCGACGCTATCGCGGTTGCCTGCGCGCGAGCAAGAATCACCGCACAACGAATACGATCATCGGGAGACTATGATGAACCAGCGCTTGCGCGCCGCCATGGCCGTCATGGCCTTGTCCCTGGGCAGTCTCGCCACGCCACGGCCGGCCATGGCCGCCGCAGAGTACCCTTCCAAGCCCATACGGCTGGTGGTGCCGTGGGCGCCCGGCGGAAGCACCGACATCCTGGCCCGCAGCACCGCCGAACGCCTGACCAAGGCGCTGAAGCAGCCCATCATCGTCGACAACCGTCCGGGCGCCAGCGGCAATATCGGCGCCGACATCGTGGCGCGCGCCACGCCCGACGGTTATACGCTGCTGTTCACCAGCACCAATCTCACGCTGAACCCGGCGGTCATCCCGCAGACGCCCTACGACCCCGTCAGAAACTTCACCGGCGTGACCATGGTGGCCTTCGCGCCCATGATGCTGGTGACCAAGGCTGGCTTCGCCGACGACAACCTTGCAGGCCTGATCGCCTACGGCAAGGCACATCCCGGGGTGCTGAACTTTTCCAGCAGCGGCGCGGGTGGCGCCCCCCACCTGGCCGGCGAAATGTTCAAGCAAGCGACGAAACTCGACATCACCCATGTGCCCTACACCGGCGCCGCGCCCGCGCTAACGGACGTGCTTTCGGGCCAGGTGCAGATGACATTCACCACCTACATCTCGGCGCAGGGCCTGTTGTCGTCAGGCCAGCTCAAGGCGCTGGGCGTCGCCAGCAAGGACCGCCTGCCCGTGCTGCCCGACGTGCCCACCTTCGCCGAGCAGGGGCTGAACATCGAGATCGGCACCATGTTCGGCCTGCTCGCGCCAGCCGGCACACCGCGTCCGGTCGTGGACAAGCTGTACGGCGTCATCAAGCAGGCCGCCGCCGATACCGCCTTCCGGGAAAAGATCACGCAGCAGGGAGGAACCGTGGTCGCGGACGATCCCGACCACTACAACGCCTACCTGCGCGAGGACGTCGCCAAGTGGGCGGCACTGGTCAAGAAGATAGGCGGGGTGTCGACCCACTGAGACAGGCGCGAAAACAGCTTGTACCTGCGCATGACGACGATCGGAATGGATAGGCGCGGCATTCAAAATGCCCCCATGGCGCCAACGCAATCCCGAAGAACAAAAAGGCCAACCCCGAAGGATTGGCCTAAATGCTTGAATTTACTGGTGGGCTGTGAGTGGCTCGAACACTCGACCTACGGATTAAGAGTCCGCTGCTCTACCAACTGAGCTAACAGCCCGATTTGCGCGATCCGAGGCTTGCGGGATATCCCGCGCAATCCTCGATACGGCCGCTCGACCCGGGACGGCGGTCCATTCAAGATGCCCCAGGGTTTCCCCCCAAAGCGACGTCGCCCGAATCAAGAGGCAAGAGTATACATGTTTTCTCCGCCTCGGCCAAGCCGCCCGCCCCACCACCGCGGCACCCCCGGCAGCCTGTCGCCCCAGCGCGACAAACCGCCCCCAGCCTCCGCCCTTGGCCGCCCACAAGCCCGACCCACCCTCCTCCTTTCGGAGGTACAGGGCGTATCATCTTGGATTCCAAGCTTGAGTAGCGCCGGCAGCCCACTTCCATGTTCAGAATCGACCTGCGGCGTCTCATCCTGTGGCTGTGTTTATGTTCGGTACTGGTGGCGCTGGGAAACAGCTTTTACGCCAGCTATCGGGTACAGCGCGAAATCCTCCTGAACAACACCCTGGAAGGCAATCGCGCATACGCGGCCAAGCTGGCAAGGACCACGGATAACTTCATCAAGACCACCCGGCAGGAATTGGCGTACAGCGCCAGCATGCTGTCGGATATGGAGACCGGTCCGGACCGTGCCGCCGATGAGACGCGTCGCCTGATGCGACAGAACGATCATTTCAATTCAGTGCTGGTGGTGGACGCTACGGGCCTGATACAAGCCGTGGATCCGCCCCTCACGAGCCTGGTGGGCGCGCGCCCGGACAGCGAGGCCGTGCGGCGCGCGCTGCGGTCCAAGCAGCCCGAGATCAGCGAGCCCTATCAGGGCATCACGGGACGCTGGGTCATCCTGAATTCCCACCCCATATTCGACCGCGAGGGTCGCTACATCGGCTTTATCGCCGGCACCTTGTACCTGCATGAGCCGAACGCGCTGCACCTGCTGCTGGGCGAACACTATTACCGCGACGGCTCCTACCTGTATGTCGTGGATCGCACCGGCAAACTGATCTACCACCCGGACGTCGGACGCATCGGCGAATCGGTGGGCACCAATCCCATCGTTGGCGACATCATGCGGGGCGTATCCGGTGAACGGCGCGCGCGCAATACCAAGGGCGTGGAGATGCTCGCGGGCTATGCCGTCGTCCCGTCCACCGGCTGGGGCCTGGTGGCCCAGCGGCCCGTGCTGGGCACACTGCAGCGCATGGACGATCTTCTTTGGCTGACCGTGCGCAATTCCCTGCCTTTGATGATCGTGCTGCTGCTTTGCATCGGCTGGCTCTCCAAGCTGATCGCCCAGCCCCTATGGCAGTTGGCCAGCGCGGCCAAGCAGATGGACGAACTGGACGCCTCCGACCGCATCCGCGGCGTGCGGTCGTGGTACTTCGAGGCGGCCCAATTGAAACGCGCGCTGCTGACCGGGCTGGGCAGCATCAATCACAAGATGCGCAACCTGCGGCGCGAGTCGACGACGGACGCGCTTACGTCGCTGCTCAATCGCCGCGGCCTGATGCGGGCCCTCGACGAGTTCGTCAGTACCGGCGTGCCGTTCGCGGTGGCGGTGGTCGACATCGATAACTTCAAAGCCATCAATGATCGCCATGGCCACGACACCGGCGACGACGTCATCCGCGTGCTGGCTTCGCTGATGCGCCACGGCTCCCGCAGCAACGACGTGCTGGCGCGCGCCGGCGGCGAAGAATTCACCATGCTGCTGCCCGCCACCTCGCTGGACGACGCGGTACGCGCCGCGGAACGCTTGCGTGTGTCGATGGAAGAGGCGGTGAATCCCACGGGCGGCACGGTGACGATATCGATCGGCGTTTCCCGCTGTCCCGACCACGGCAAGGACGTCTATGCCGTGATGAAAGAGGCGGACAAGGCGCTGTATTACGCCAAAAACCACGGCCGCAACCAGACCTGCGTCGCCGCGCCGGACAGTCCGGAGGGTTTCCTGGCGGTGGCGCGGCCAGGTGCAGCCTCCGCGCAGGCGGCGCGCTAACGCGTCTGGCGCGCCTTCGTCGCGGGGCGCGGCGGCGGGGCCTTGGGCGCCTGCTGCATCTCGTGCAACATCGTCGAACACTGGTTCTCCGCGCCCTGGTTGCTGGGGACGATCAAGGCCAGCAAGCCCGCTGCGGGCGTCAACGCGGCGCCCAGCGCCACCATCCCCGCCCCCCGCGCGAGCAGCGGTCCGACCTTCACCCCCGCCTTGGGATTCTTCAATGTCCCGTCCACGTACAGGGGCGAGCGCAGCGATATGATGCGCAGCCCCTTGCTATGCGGCGTGATATCCAGGTCGATGGCTTCGGATTTGAAGTTGACCGTACCATCGATATCGATAACCGCGTTTTCGGTATCGAAGACGAACAGGTCAGGCTTGGCCAATCCGTCTTTCAGGGCGATATCCGCGGCCGCGCAGTTGATCGGTACTTCTTCATCGCCGAACAGTTTGGCTACAACATAGTTGCCCACATTCAGGCCAGCCAGTTCCATCAGGCTGCTGCTGATAAGTCCGTCGTTGACCAGGATCTTGGTTTCGCCATTGGCGGAGCCCAGCAGAGCCGCGACCGAATTGCCGTTGGCGCTCAGCGCGGCATCGCCATTCAGTTCGCCAAGGCTGCGCCGCATACTCTGCAATTTGGGAAAGAGCTGCTGCAATTGAAGGCCGCGCGCGGAAACCTTGGCTCGCCCCGGCATCGGTTTCTTGGACCCGTCGAGGTGGATATCCGCATCCAGGGTACCGCCTGCCAGGCCGAAGCGCAGCGGGGTCAGGGCCAGCGCGCCGTCGTTCATCACCGCGCGCACCTGCAGATCGCTGATCGGAAGTTGGGCGGACTGGACGATTTTTTTGGCCTTCAGACTGACATCGGCGTCCATCGCGGCCCAGCGATCGGTGCGGAACTCCTGTACCGGCAAGGCCTTGTCCGGCGGCTGCTCCGACGGGCTGCCGCCGTCCGACGTGGCGGCCTGTCCGGATGCCCGCTCCGCGCGCGCCACCTTGGCGCTGTCCGAAGCGGCCTTGCGTCCGCTTCCCTTGCCGGTGTCCGCCCCTACCAGAGGTCCCAGGTCCGCGAAGCGCAGCAGGTTGGAGGTGAATTGCCCCTGAAGGCGGGGCCGCGGCTTGCCGTTGGTGAAGGTAAGGTCGCCGTGGATATCGCTATCCCCGACTTTGCCGTTGAAGTCCCGGTATTCATACACCGCGCCTTGCGGCTCGTTCAGACGCCCGACCAGGTGCCCATCCGTGCTGTAGGGCGGGGTATCCGGCAGCGCGACGCCGATCAGCGGATAGAGATCCGCCATGCTGGCGCCCGACAGGGTCAGACGCAGATCCAGCGCGCCCAGGTGCGTGGGATCGGTCAGCGTCCCCGTCGCCGACGCCTTGGTCTGGCCCACAGCCGCCTTCACTTCCACCGGGAAGGGTTTGGCGGTGTCCTGCATGGCCAGCACCCCGCCGATGCGCCCCTGGCCATCGACCTCCAGGCCCTTGTACTTGCCCTTTGCGCGCCAGCCGAACACGTAGGCATCGTCGCCACCCTGGGGCGGCTGCGACCCCGCCGTGGCACCGCCGCCCGGGGGCGGCGCCTTCCGGCCGGCCAGATCGCCGGCCACCGCCGCTCCCGCAAGATTGGCAATGGACACCGGCTTGCCCAAGGGATCCACGACGACTTGCATATCGGCCTGGCGCGTTTCGTCCAGGTACCCGATGGTGCCCTTGTCGAAGGCAATTTCGCGCACATCCAGCCGCCAGGCCGAGCCCTTGTCCTTTTCCTTGTCCGGGTCCTTTTCATCCTGCGGCGTGAAGACCCAGTTTGCGCTGCCGTCGGCCCGCCGCTCCAGGCTGACCGACGGTTCTCCCAGTTCGACCTGCCGCAAGGCGACGGTGTGCGTCAGCAAAGGCAGCAGGCCGACCCTGAAGCCCAGGTGTTTCAGGGTGGCAAATTGCGGCGCGCGGCCCCAGTCTGTGTTGGCCACCGAGATATCGGCGGCGGTTATCTGGGCCCACGGAATCCAGGCGCGCCAGCCATGGTCCTCGTGCGAGCGCCGCCACGCGAGCGCCAGGTCGCCATGGATCGCCACCGGCCGCCCCAGCGCCGCGCTGGCCTTCTCTTCCACAAAGGGCTTGAATCTGTTCAAGTCCAGGGTGGCAAGAAACACGATCGCGGCCACCAGGATTAAAATGACCGCTGCGCCGATACCGGCCAAAACCTTATATTTACGCGCCATTACGTCGCCTTCTTTTCAATCGCCGCCAGTCGGCGTGCCCGTCAGCAGGCGGCGGGGCGCATATTTCGTGCCACGGCGGTCCCTCCTCCCGCGGCGAATCCGCATTAACATTGCGGCCCGGGGCCAGTCCCCTCGCAACCCGTGCCCCATGCGTAGGGGCCATCCACGATAGACAAAGGCATGACGGCCAGGCGCCGCAATGCCGGGAGAGCCCATGCGGCAACTGTGTTTGATTTTCATCGTCGCGGCGCTGCTTATGTTGACCGTAAGCCGTCTTGCCCTGGCGACCTGGCAGCGCACGCGGGTACGCAATGCCGGCGGGCTGTGGCCGATCCTGCGGGGCGGCTGGCGCATCGACGCCCACGAAGTCGCGATCCTGGCGGTCGCGCCCGCGGTGTTCTCTCCCTGGCTGGGGCATTTCCCCACCGCCACGGCGATCGCATCGGTGTGGTTCCAGGCGGCGTGGCTATTGCTTGTCTTCATGGAAGTCGCGACGCCGCCCTTCATCCTGGAATACGATGCGCGGCCCAACCGGCTGTTCGTCGAATACCTCAAGCACCCGCGCGAAGTCTCCGGCATGCTGTGGCGCGGCTTCAAGGGACCGCTGGTGGGCGGCCTGGTGGTCGTGATCCTGGCGGCATGGATAGGCCATATGCTATTTGGCGCGCCGCGCCCCGATGCGCCGCTGGCATGGTGGCAGATGCCGCTGCTCAGCGTGGCCGCGCTGGCCGTGGGCATACTGGCCATCCGGGGCACGCTGCAGCACCGCCCCATCAATCCGTCGACGGTGGCCTATTGCAGCGACGGCATGTTGAACATGCTGCCCTTGAACTCGCTGTACAGCGTGCTGTACGCCGTCTACAGCATGAAGAACGAGAAATCGGCCTCCGCCGTCTACGGCAACATGCCGGATGACGAAATGCATGCCAAGGTACTGGAAGCCGCGGGCTTGCCGCTGCCGCCGGCCGATCCCGCCTACCCCAGCATGCATACGCAAACGCCGTCCCATCCGCGCGCGCGCCCCCTGAATCTCGTCATTATTCTGGAAGAAAGCCTGGGGGCGCAGTACGTCGCCAACCTGGGCGGGCAGCCCCTGACGCCATGCCTGGACGCCCTGGCGGCGGATGGCTGGAATTTCACCCGGGCCTATGCGACCGGCACGCGCTCGGTGCGTGGCCTGGAGGCCGTCGTCACCGGCTTTCCGCCGACACCGGCCCAGGCAGTGGTAAAGCTGCCCGATGCCCAGCGGGGCTTCTTCACCCTGGCCGACCTGCTGGGCCGACAGGGTTACCACTCGCGCTTCATCTATGGCGGCGAGGCCCACTTCGACAATATGAAGGGCTTCTTCCTGGGCAACGGGTTCGACCATATCGTGGATCGCGGCGAATTCGTCGACCCGCAATTCGTCGGCACCTGGGGCGCATCCGACGAAGACATGTTCAACCAGTTGCACCGCCTGTTAAGTGCGGACCAGGACCAGCCGACCTTCACCCTGGCTTTTACTGTGTCCAACCATACGCCGTGGGAATACCCCAGCGGGCGTATCCAGCCCGACGGCAATCCCGCCACGGTGGAAAACACGGTGCGCTACGCCGACTGGGCACTGGGGCGCTTCTTCGAGCAGGCAAAGAATTCACCCTATTGGGAAAACACGGTGTTCCTGATCGCGGCGGATCACGACTCGCGCGTCTCGGGCGCCAGCCTGGTGCCGGTGCGCCACTTCCACATTCCCTCCGTCATCCTCGGAGGCAGCGTGGCCGCGCGCCGCGACGATCGCATCATCAGCCAGATCGATCTCGGACCCACCCTGCTGTCTTTGATGGGATTGGAGAGCCGGCATCCCATGCTGGGCCGGGATCTGACCCGCCCGTTGCCGGACGGCGACCCCGGGCGGGCCATCATGCAATACGGCGACAACTACGGCTACCTGAAGGGAGACCGGCTGCTTGTGCTCGGTCCGCAAAAAGCGCCGGTGCAATACAGGTATGGAGCGCCCGAAACCTACGAGGCCGTGCCGGTCGACGAAACATTGGCGCGGGAGGCGCTGGCCCACGCGCTATGGCCCAGTTGGGCGTACCGCGAAGGACGCTACGCCCTGCCGCCGCTACACGGCGCGGCCAGCCGCGGCGTGCCATCGCTGCGTCCAGGGCTGGAACGCGCCTGACCGGTATTCTCGCGGCCCCGTTAGAAACAAATCGAAACGTCGGAGTCGTTTTGTATCATCACCTCCCCCGTGATGCGGGCGTTTTTGTTAAACGTGTCACACTACCGAACAGAACCCCATCGCCTGTGCTATCAGAGAACCTGCCAGAATGACCGACACTCCCCTTCAGATCCTGATCGTGGACGACAACGAGATGGCGTCGGAACTGCTGTCGGAATTCGTCGACCTGCTGGGCCACAAGTGTCGGGCGGCGGCAACCGGACGCGCGGCCATCGAGGCCTGCGACACGGCCCGGCCCGACATCGTCGTTACCGATATCGTGCTGCCCGATCTGGACGGCTATGAACTGGCCGCGCGCCTGCGCGCCCGGTTCGGCCAGGAAATCCGCATCATCGCGCTCAGCGGCCTGCCGCGAAACAACGACCGCGCGGAAGCCTCGAATTTCGATGCCTGGCTGGAAAAGCCGCTGGACTTGTCCGTCCTTGAACGTATGCTGGGCAACCCTGGAGAAACGTCGACATAATGCCAGCCGCCAATCATGACCTCCGTCTGGTAGAAGGCATCCAGCAAAGAATCCTGGCGCACGTCTTCCCCGTACTGCGCCATGATGCATTGAAGCCGCTGTCCAACGCCAAGCTCACAATCGTGCTGCTGGAGAAGGCCATCGCCAAGGGCACGCTGGCCTCCGCCGATCCGCCGCCCTTCATCACCGACCTGGATACCATGCTGGATGACAGCGTGGCCGCGATCCGGCTGTTGAACAACTGGTTCCAGGATGACGGCCCGGCGATGGACGTTAGCGCCATCGTCCAGGAATGCCGCCGCCTGGCGTTTTCGCAGTTGCTGCTTTCCGGCAAAAAAGTGCAGATCGATGACTTCGCCCAGGCCGCCCCGGTCATGCATCGCACCAGCCGCTACGTGCTGATGGCGTGGATGACCCTGGCCATCTACGGCTTGCCCGAGCGCGGTGTCCTGCATATCGAGCAGAATGGGCCCACTACTTTGGCGGCGCGGGCGTTGCCCGCGCCGGCGGACGCGACTACGCGTACCCTGCAGCCCGAAAGCCCGCCTCCCCTCTCGCTGGAGGAAGTGCATTCCATCGCGGCCTTTTACGGCTGGCGAATTGAAAAGCAGGACGACGGCTGGTTCCTGAACCTGCCACCACCTGAAAGCAGTTGAGAAACCGCGATGAGCGCCTCGCCTTCCGTCAATGCCGATCAGGAGCTTTCGCTCATCCCGGTGAGCGTACTGGGCCTGCGCGATGGAGAAGATTTTCCAGGCGTGCAGGAGCTCTGCCGGCTGACCGGGATTTTTTTTGGCGTGTCGATGTTTGCGGTAACTTGGCTGCGCGACGCCAGTCCGATAAGCCTGTGGTCCAGCGGCGCCTGCCGGCGCACATCGCAGTTGCTCGCGCGGTGGAGCTACCCGGCGCTGGACTCGCCGGACGTCGTCATCGCCACGCCCACCGAGCTTGCCTGGCAAGACTGTGTCACCCCCGAACCCGGCGTATCGGCCGCGCAGCGGCCGGTCGGATTCTTCGCCGCGGTGCCGCTGACGCTGGCCGACGGCACGCGCGTTGGCGCGCTCTGCATCGCCGATACCGATAGCCGGGCGTTTTCGGCCGACGATATCCAGCGCCTGCGCGACTTCGCCGCCATGACCAGCGAGGCCCTGCGCGCGCAAAAGGCGCTGGCCGACACCCGGCGCCGGGAACAATTGCTGTCCCGGGCCTTCCGCCTGGCCAAGGTCGGCGGCTGGGAATACAACGTCATCACGGGCAACCTGACCCTCAGCGAACAGGCCCTGGAAATCTACGGTATGGATACCAGCATCCAGCCGACGATCGAAACCCTGATGCGGCGCTTCTATCCCGGCGATGCGCTGATCGACACGCGTGAAGACTTCGCCCGCCTGCTGCGCGAAGGCCGCGGCTACGATTCGCGGCGCCGCATCCAGCGCCTGGACGGGTCCTCGCGGTGGATTCACGTCCTGGCGGAGCCTGAATCCCAGGAAGGACAGGTCGTCCGTGTGCATGGCCTGGTCGAGGACATCACCGACGAGGTCGAATCCCAGCGCCGCCTGCATGAATTGGCCTACACCGACAAGCTGACCGGCCTGCCCAACCGCGGCGCCTTCCTGCTGGAGCTCGCCCGCCTGTTTTCCCAGGCCGAACCCGTCGTCCTGATCTCCATCGACATCGACGGATTCAAGGACATTAACGACACCATCGGCCACCACGCCGGCGACCATCTGCTGATCGAAGTAGGCCGCCGCATCACCGCGTACTTTCCGGTCGGGACGTTCGTCGCCCGCGTGGGCAGCAACGAATTCACCGTCATCGCGACGGGCACCGCGACGGTGGAAGATCCGGTAGACCTGATGAATCACCTGCGCCTGCAGCTGAGGGCGCCCGTCCATTACGCCGACCAGATCCTGTCGGCCTCGGCCAGTATCGGCCTGTGCGCGTCGCCGGCCCAGGCAAGCGACGCCGACCAGATAGTACGCAATACGGATATCGCGCTCTACCATGCGAAAAAAGGCGGCGGCGACCGCACTGTGATGTTCGAGCCGGAGATGCGCGACCGGCTGGAAGAGCGGGTCCGGCTGTTGCGCAACGTGCGGCGCGGCATCGAACGCAAAGAGTTCATGCTGTATTACCAGCCCATCTACGATATGCGCACCCACACGCTATCGGGGTTCGAGGCGCTGATGCGCTGGTCATTACCCGAAAAAGGCATCCTGCCGCCCAGTTATTTCTCCGCGGCCTTCGATGACCAGGCGCTGGCGCCGCAATTGGGCGACGAAGCCTTGCGCAATGCCTTCGAGCAGATGCGCCGCTGGATAAACAAGGGGTTCGACTTCAAGCGGGTTTCGGTGAATGTCGCTGCCGCGCAATTCTATCGGCTGGACCTGGCCGGCCATATCCTGGACATGCTCGCGCGGTACGGGCTGCGGCCGGACCAGCTTACCCTCGAGATCACCGAAAGCGTTTACCTGGGGGCGGGCGCCGCCGCCGTGGAGGATGCGCTGCGCATCCTGCACCAGTCCGGTGTCGGCATCGCCCTGGACGACTTCGGCACCGGCTACGCGTCGCTCACGCAATTGCAGCGCTTCCCTGTGGATTCGCTGAAGATCGACAAATCCTTCGTCCAGAACCCCGATGCGGGTTCCATCGTCGACGCCATCATTGCGCTCGGAACGAGCCTGAACATACAGATCGTCGCCGAAGGCGTAGAAGCCGCGGAGCATCAGGAAGCCCTCTTGCAGCGCGGTTGCCGCTACGGCCAGGGTTATTACCTCGGCAAGCCCATGCCCGCCGAATTCTATGCATGATGCCTAGTTGATCAGGTAGTCCAGGCGACGGCGCTCGCCGCCCGGTCGTTTTCCATGCAAGGGGCCGGCTGGCAGTCCGCCGCGCCAGGGCCGCCATCGGCCAACTCTCCCAGATAGCGCGCTTCCAGCGCCATCCGCCGCCGCATCACCGCCTCTTCCACGCCACGCCTGGCCCGTTCGACAGTGCAGGCGTTACCGGTCTCGTAAGCGGTTTGCCACCAGTATCCGACATCGCGCATGTCCTCGAACCAGTCGATGCGCCCATGCGTCTTGCCCGCGATGTCGATGTAGTTCCAGGAGTAGATCTGCGAAACCCAATACATCGTCTCCATACTCATGTCCGGACTCCTCGCTTGAGGGCGCTCGCGAGGGTGGAAAACGAGGAAGGCGGAGGGAGGACACCAATCCCGCGATATCGCCACGCCTGCGAGGCCGGAGGCCATTCTAGGAAGCGAGGCTGGCGAAGGGTATCCGAAAAATCTGAGTCCGGCGCATTGCGTCCGCGGGACGATCACACGGGAATCTTCGACGCATCGCACCGCGCCCCATAGCGCGCATGCGCCGGATCGGACGGATTCGAACGCGGATTCTGACACGCTGTTCAGAGAGGGTTTCGTCCTATTTCCCACGGGCGAAAGGAACCCTTGCAAGACCGTTGAACACACCTGAATTTCTGCTTGCACACTTCGGCCGGGCGCGAAGGGTATTGCGCCATACTGGCCCGCCCGTGACCTTTTGGCTACCCCATGCGATATCTCCACGACAATCACCATGGCATCCAGGCGGCACCGCCCATCTCTTACGACGTGTCGACCACTACAACGAACGCCAATATAGCCATCGCCTCGTCTCACAGCGCCTACGAGGCTGTCTTCCGCGAACTGGTCCAGAACCACGCCACGCGCCTGCATCGCTTCATCATCAAGCACATCGGCAATTGCCCGGATGCGGAAGACCTTACCCAGCAGGCCTTCCTGGAGGCGGCCAAGTCCTATCACAGCTTTCGCGGCGAATCGCAGTTGTCCACCTGGCTGTACGGCATCGCCCTGAACCTCGTCCGCAACTACCTGTCGCGCGCGCCCGAATGCCGATACTTCTTCGTTGGCGAGGACGCGCTCAGCGACCATGCGTCGCAGGACCTGACGCCGGACGACGCCGCGGAGCAGAACCAGACCCTGCGCCTGCTGGAAGAATCCATCGCCGAGCTGCCGGAGAACATGCGCAGCATCCTGCTGATGATGGGACTGAACGACCTCACCTACGAGGAAGCGGCCGCTCGCTTGACCGTACCCGTAGGCACCATACGCAGCCGGCTGTCGCGTGCGCGGGCGGCCCTGCGCTCCAAGCTGGAAACCAAGGGCATTCGGCTGGACGCCTGAAGCCGGCGACGTTCCCGACCGGCTGCCGGGAACGCCCAGGGCGCGATACCTGGGGCTTTCAATCCGCAGCCGACCCTTTCTGCAGCACGCGCGTTGGGCCCGCCTGCAGCAGTCTCAGCGTCCGGTCCGCCCCATCGGCATACACCGTGGAGCGCGCTCCGCCATCCCAGGACCACCCCACGGCATCGCCCCACTTGAGCAAGGGCTCCGGGATCACCGGCGCGCCGTTGATCTGTACCAGGCGTGGCCGTATGACGAACATGCGCTCCCAACGCTTGCTGGTCTTTCTCTTGTGCGAGAACAACGCCCCCAGGCCCGGGATATCGCCCAGCAAGGGGACCTTGTTGATCTCGTCTTCGTTCCCGCTGCTGTTGTAGCCGCCGATCAGCAATGCCTGTCCATCCCCCACCACCGCCAGCGTGCTGATGCTCGTCCTGCCCACCAGGGGCAGCCCGTCCTTGAAATCTTCCTGCGAGATCTTGCCGTCCTCGATATCGACCGACAGCTCGATCGCGCGGCCTTCGCCGCCATCGATGAAGCGAGGCGTCACCCGCAATGAAGTGCCGACGGTGACCTCGCGGACATCCGCGATGCGCTCGCCCGTCAACCTGATATAGAAGGTCTTGGACAGATCGATCAGGGCCCCCATGTTGTCCGCCGTCAGGATGGACGGCTTGGACAGGACGTTCGCATCATTGTTGTTCTGCAGGGCATTCAAGCGGGCCAGCAGCGAATCGGCCACGCTCAGGCCAACCGTTCCCATGGGCAGGCTGCCCGGCGACAATTTGCCGTCGGGCCTGGCGGGCGACGGGTCGCTATAACCGTAGCCGAACTGGGTCTTGCCCACGCGGCTGCCCCAGCGCACACCCAGCTCGTTGGTCACCTCGGCGCGCACGTCCACGATCATCGCCTCGATCTCGATCAGCGTGGTGGGTACGTCCAACTGCGAGATCAGGGAGCGGTACACAGCCATGCGCTCCGGAATGTCCTGCACGATGATGGCGTTCAAGCGCGGGTCCGCCTGTATCGTTGCTGCGCGGGTGCGCCGGCCTCCCTCGAACGCCGTACCGCGACCCGCCACCGGCGGCCTGCCTGCCGGCGATGCCGGGCCGGCGGTCACCGGCCGGGGTTCGTACAGGGGCGGCTGTTCCCGCAAGGGCGCCGCCATCGCCGACAGAACGGAATTGCCCGCCCCTGGGCCGCTGCCGTCGACGAGCTCGCGCAGGATCGTCGCCAGGCCCGGCGTGGTGACGGACTGGTCTCGATACCGCACGACACGGTCATTGACCGATGCGTACTTCAACCGGAACACCGCCACCTCCTGTCTGCCCGCAGTCGGGGGTAGCGCATTGATGGTGCGCTCGATCAGCGCGACGTAGGCGGGTGGGCCCGAGACCAGGGCCAGTCCCTGGTCCGGCAATTCTCCCCATCCGAAGCGGTCGTCGATCACGCCAAGCCGGTCCAGCGCGTCGCGCAGACCGGCAATGGCGCCGTTGCCTACGCTGATCGTCTTGGTGACCATGGCGCTGGCCGGGCTGACGAACAGCGTACCCGCGTACACGAACCAGTTGAAGCCATAAACGCCAGCAAGCTTGTCCAGGAACTCGGTCGGATTGCCGGCCGTGAACTTGCCATTGACCAGGCCGCCGATACCCGGCGCCGATTGCAGCGTCAGGCTGAAGCCGCTGGCGAAGCGCCGCAGGACATCCTCCAGCGACTCGTCGGATGCGAAATAGGTATAAGGCGCCGACGGCCACGAAGGCGCGGCCTCGACATTGGGCGCGCAAGCGCACGCGGCGATGGCCAGGCCGAGCCTGGGCATCGCCTTCCGACCGAAGGAATACCACCGCTGAAACATCGTTGTCCAAGTCATTGATCAACCAAAATATGCGCCTTCTACAGAAATCCCGGCGGACCTGCCTTGTCTTCCATCGCCAGATCGCGTACGGCACGCAATACGTGCGCGACCGGGACGACGAGCTCGCTCGGGATGTATTCGTTTTCGCGCGCGTCGGCCAGCAGCGCGCGCGCCAGCGGCACATCGCGCATCACGGGGATGCCGCAACGGCGCGCCATGTCTATCATCTGCAGCGCCACGCCGTCGCGCCCTTTCGCCACGACGATAGGCAGCGGAGTCTGGTCGGGCACATAGCGCAGGGCCACCGCGATATGGGTCGGGTTGACCACCAGCGCCGAGGCCTTGCGCACGGCCTCCGCCGGGGCGCTATTGCCCATTTCCTGATGCAGGCGCTTGCGCTGCTGCTTGATCTCCGGCTGCCCCTCCATATCCTTCTGTTCCCGCTTGACCTCGTCCTTGGTCATCATCAGGCGCTTGTTGCGTTGCCGCCGCTGCCAGCCCATATCGAGCCCGGCAATCAGCAAGCAGAACACCGCCGTATAAAGCAGCATCATCCGGAACAGGCCGCCATTGACGGTCAGGACACCCTCGAGGCCGCCATGCACCGCGTATACCAACGGGCCCAGGCCGGAGCGCAGCAGCACCCAGGTCAGCAGGGAGAAACAGACGATCTTGACGGTCGACTTCAGCACCTCGACGAGGTTCTTCATCGAGAAGATGTTCTTGACGTTGGAGACGACATTCAGCTTGCTGCCCGATGGCTTGGCCTTTTCGGGTGCGAACAGGACACCGATCTGGCCGAACTCCACGAACAGCCCGAACCCCAGGACGATAAGAAGAAAGGGCCCTATCAGCCCGATGCCTTCGCGCAGGCAGATGCTGCTCGCGGCCTTCAGCGCATCGCCGAATTCCATGGTGACCAGGGTGCCAGGTGCCGCGAGCAATCGCAGCAGGGACGCAAGAATATTCTGACCATTCAGCACCACATATGACAGCAAGGCGAGCGTCAACAGGGTCTGGCTGAAGTCGCGGCTATAAGGGACATCCCCTTTCTTGCGCGCATCCTGCAGCTTCTTCGGCGTCGGCTTTTCTGTTTTTTCGCCGCTCACGAAGCCCGCCAGAGGTTTGCCAGGAACGGAAGCAGGTCGATCGAGCGCCTGGCCTCCTGGTCGACATGCCCGAAAAGAATGCCGATGTACAACACGAGCACGAACAGCGCCAGGCCGGTTTTGATGGGCATGGCCAGGAAGAACACCTGCAGCTGCGGGGTGAAGCGGCTGGCCAGCCCCAGGCCCAGCTCGGCCAGCAGCATGATGATGATGACAGGTGCCGCCAGCAGGACCACCAGGTGCATCAGGCGGTCCATCTGCGCGAGCAGCACGGAAAAGGCTTCGTGCCGCAGCGTAGGGAGCCACTGCCAGGGATGCCAGAGACGGTAGCTGTCGTACAGGATGGACAACAGTAACGGACATCCGCCGCCCACGAAAAAGAAGACCCCATACGCCAGTTGCATCAGGATGGCGGTCGGCGTGGTTTCGCCGCCCATGGTCGGATTGAGCAAGGCGCCCATGCTGGCACCGCGCTGGTAGTCGATGACGGTGCCCACGGATTCGACTACCCAGAAAGGCATCGCCAGGAAGAATCCCAGCACCATCCCGATGAATGCTTCCTTGACCACCAGCAGCAACACCTCGAATAGCGTAAGGTCGGCCAATGCCGCGCCCGCCGAGACCTGCGGCATCACCACCAGCGCGAGCGCAATGGCGATCCCCCCCCGCAGCCGGCCTGGCAGTATTTGTCTGCTGAAGACGGGGAGCATCATGCAAAGGAGCAAAATCCGGGGCTGCGTCAGCGTGATGGACAGCAGCAGGTCATATACCGCGGCGTAGCTGCCGACCTCCTTCATGCGGTTACCCTCTCGTTATCGGATGGCGCGGAACGATTCGAAGATCGACAGCGAATAATTGAAAATCTCCGTGCCCATCCACCCGGCGGTCAGCAACAGCGTCACGAAGACCGCCAGCAGCTTGATCGCGAAGGAAAGCGTTTGCTCCTGGATCTGCGTCAGCGCCTGGAACAAGGAAAACAGGGTCCCCACCACGGACGCAACGACCAGGGGCGGCAGCGATAACCAGAAGATCAGATACAGCGCTTCCTTCAGGTAGAAGATAAGTTCGGCGACGTTCATGCTGGCATTTCTAGGTATACGAAAGCACCAGGCCCTGGATCAGCTTGGTCCAGCCGTCCAGCATCACGAACAGGAAGAGCTTCAAGGGGATGGCAATCGTGACCGGAGACACCATCATCATGCCCATCGCCAACAGGATGTTGGAGACGATCAGATCGATGATGATGAACGGCAGGTAAAGCAGGAAGCCGATCTGGAACGCCGCGTTCAGCTGCGAAATCACGAAAGCGGGTACCAGCACGAGCAGATTGTCCTCTTGCAGGCCGCTGGCCTGCTCCTGCCCCCACAATGACGCCGCGGTATCCATGAAGAAGCGCCGTTGGGCCGGACTGCTGTGCTTCATCATGAAGGCGCGCAGCGGCGCGGCCCCATTCCGGACCGCCGCCATCAGGGTGTCGAAGCTTTGCGCGGGCGCGCTCTGCGCCGTCGCGGCCTGATAGGTATTCCTGGCCTCCTCCACGACTTTGCCCAGGACCGGTGCCATGACATAGACCGACAGGATCAAAGCGAGTCCGTTCAGTGCCATGTTGGGCGGAATCTGCTGGACGCCGATCGCGTTGCGCAACAGTGCCAGCACGACGGAAATCTTCAGGAAGGACGTCGTCAGCATGATGGCCAGCGGCAATACCGCCACGCACGAGATAACGACGATCAGCGCGACCGGATCGATATTGCTCAGGCCCATGTATCGCGGCCCGGGATCAAGGTCAGCACCCGCGCGCCTATCCTGCCATCGATATCCACCAGTTCCGCTGTCCCGATAAAGGTACCGTTCGCACGGATATGCACGGGCCCGGCATCGATCGGCCGCTGAAGATCAAAGAACTCCCCTGTCCTCAGGCGGCGCAGCTCGCCCAGCGTCATGCTGTGTTCGCCCAGGTCGAAAACCAGGCGCACCGGGATGCGATCCACATCCGGTCCCGCGCCTGGGCTTGCGGGCTCCACCGCGCAGGCAGGCGCGGCTGCGCCATCCTGGGCCAGGGACGGGTAGTCATCCTCTGCAGGCACATCGGGCAGCCCAGGCGGGCGATAGCCCTCCGCCGCCGGCGTCGCATCCTGGTCTGTCGGATATGCGCTTTCCCTCGGCAGGGAGTCGTCCTCCGGCGCATAGCCGCTTGCCGTCGGGTGAAAATCGTTCATGAGTAAAGAGCTCCATTCCTGAATGACGACATATCGTGGCGCGCCCAGCTCGCTTGCGCGCACGCGCACGCCCTGGCCGTCCGCGGTGGCCAGCCATACCTCGCCGTCCGGGGCTGCTAGGCTCCGATCAAACAGCACAACGTCGCCCACCTCCAACGCGCCGACATTCGCCGCATCGAGCAAGGTTTCGCCCACCAGTGCCAGCAGGGGGACAGACAGCGCGTCCAGAAATTCAGGAACGCTGCCGCAATCCGGTGCCGGATTGCGGGCGAGGACATCGCCCAGACGGCGCAAGCCGGCGTCGTCCACCGCGAGTTCCGTTTCGACGGTGCGCGCCGCATCGGATGACCATATCGATACTGTCCAGGCATAGGGGTACACCGCCGGGCTGCGGGAGGCCCCGTCGGCGAGCACACGTATCCCCGGACACATGGCCGTGACGTCCAGACCCGCCATCGCGTCCTGGACCATGGCGTCCCACGCCGCATCCACGAATCGCGGCGGCAACGCGTCGATCTGCAAGTCGGGCATGCGGACGGCCAGCCAGTCGTCGCAGATGCTCGAAGGCACGCGAATACGCATCCGCGCGTCATTCCACTCGAGATCGATACTGCGACATGCCTCGGCATCCGCATTTTCGCCTTGATCGGGGCAGGAATGGTCTGATGAACGGCTAGCCGGACATCGCGCATGCATACGGATATTCCACGGCCGCGCAGATGCGTCTGCCCCGACAACCGGGATCGGAGTCAACGTGCGATCGCCGCCATGCCGGGCGATCATCGTCAATGCCCGCGCCTGGGCCTGCGTCCACCGGGCCAGCCTTAGCGGTTCCGGCATCGTCATACGGGCTCCGAGGGTAGCGCTGCGGGAACGGCATCGGCACGGACTTCCAATGCAAGGCGATCGCCGTCATGCGCCGCCACCTTGACCGAGACGTCGCGCGACAACTCCCTGGATACCCGCTCGGCCAACGCCGGCGCACCTCGGCGCAATCGTTCCCGGGATAGCGGATGCACGCTGACGAAGTCGACCGCAAGCCGGCCCTCCTGTTCGAGAACGGAAAGCCGTGTGGCCGGCAGCAGGTCGTTCTCCAGTGCCATGCTGATCGCGCGTCCACCGTCCTGCAGCGTCTCCAGGTAAACCTTGGCCACGGTGCTCCCCAACGCAGCCAGATCCAGCGTAGGTGCCGGGGCTGTTTCCTGGACGTCGGTTTGCCGCTCTTCGATGCCCCCGTGCCTGGCGGCGATGCGGGCGATTTCATCCTGGCGATCCGGGCGCCCCGCGCCGAGCTCGGCAGCCACGCGCGCTTCGGCCGCATCGAAGGCCACCGCGCGCGGGCGCTCGCCGGCATCCGCCAGGAGCGCTCTGAACAATGCGGCGTCCTTCGGATCCACGTCCGCCCCGAACGACAGCATGCGCAGTCCCTCGGTCCCGGGCAACCGCCGGCTCATTCCCTTGCCACGGTGCGGGATCGGACCACCGGCCATTTCGCCGGGCACGGCTGGGCGCCCGGGCGTCGACACATTCATCTTGCCTGCCTCCTGATTGACCCATGGCGCGCGGCACGCCCGCCGCCATCCTTCCGGCGATCGCGGAACGCCTTTGCCGGCGGGTTTTCCTTCATATGACGCGTCTGCCATGCAGCATCACCGCGGTCTCGTCCAACGCGTCCTCCAGGGTTTTCTCTTCCGCGGCGGCGCATTGACGGCGGTAGATCTCCAGGGCCTCTACGGACTTTCTCGTCGCCTTGGCCGCGGCGGCCCGCGCGGAACGCCCCTGATCCAGGGCCGCCTGGGCCTGATCCCGTTTTTCCGCCGCCGTGTCCGCCGCGCGTTCCAGCGCGCGCGTCCGCTGACGTAGCGCGTCCACCTTGCGGAAGGCCCGTTCAAGCGCCCGCCGATCGACCGGCGCCGCCATCAGCTCCGCATACAGGGCAGCCTCCTCGTCGCCGGCCTGGCAGCGCCAGGAAGCCAGCTGCCGCTGTTCGCGCTGCAGGTGGGCATGCGCCTCCGCGCAGTCGCGCTGCAGGCGTCCAAGAGCGCGCACGGCGCGATCCTCGCGCAGGTTCCTCAGCGCGACAAGATTCTGCCGCAGGCTGCCGCGCCCCCCCGTCATCCGTGCACCAGATCCATCATTCGTCCCACGGCACCGTCGAAACTGTCTTTCTCGTCGGCGTGTTGTTTCAGGAACCGGCGTATATCGCCGATCTTGCGCACGGCCTCGTCGGCCACCGGGTCGTTGCCCGGCTGGTATTCGCCGATGTTAAGAAGCAGTTCGATCTCGGCGTGCTTGGCCATCAGCTCACGGAGGCGGCCGGCCGCAGCCGCATGTTCGCGCTGGACTACCCGGCCCATGACCCGGCTGGCCGAGGCCAGCACATCGACGGCGGGAAAGTGGTTCTCGGCGCCGAGCTTGCGGGAGAGGACGATATGCCCGTCCAGGATGGACCGGACTTCGTCGGCAACCGGCTCGGTCATGTCGTCGCCTTCCACCAGAACGGTATAGAAAGCGGTCATCGACCCATGCTCGCTCATGCCGGCGCGTTCCAGCAACCTGGGCAGAACGGCGAAAACGGACGGCGGAAAGCCACGCCGTGTCGGCGGCTCTCCCGCCGCCAGGCCGATTTCACGCTGCGCACGGGCGAAGCGGGTGACCGAATCCATCAGGAACAACACACGCATACCCTGGTCCCGGAAGTATTCCGCGATGGCGGTGGCGACGAAAGCCGCCTTGACGCGCTCCATCGCCGACCGGTCGCTGGTGGCGCAGACGACGACGCTATTGCGCAAGTTGTCACCCAGCTCCCGCTGCAGGAACTCACCCACTTCCCGGCCGCGCTCGCCGATCAAGGCCACCACGCGCACGTCGACATCCGCGCCGTTCGCCAGCATTCCCATCAGGGTCGATTTGCCGCCGCCGGCGGCGGCAAATATACCCATGCGCTGCCCTTCTCCGCAGGTCAACAGGCCATCGATGACCCGGATGCCAAGTTGAAGCGGGCGTTGTATCGGCCGCCGTGTCAGTGGGTGCGGCGCCGCTCCCAGCACCGGGTAGGTCTGCGCGGTGTTCAGCGGCCCCCGCGACGCTTCGTCCATGGGCCGGCCCAGGCCATCCAGCACGCGCCCGAGCAACTCCATCCCCACCGGGACGGTCAACGCGCTGTCCGTGGGAATGACTTCCGTGCGGGGCGAGATGCCGCGTGTATCGCCGATCGGCGTCAAGAGAACCGCGTTGTCGGAAAAGCCGATGACTTCCGCCTTGATAGCCTCGCCGCCGTCCGGATCCCTCAGGATGCAAAGCTGGCCGACGCGCGCACCCGTCACCGCCGCCCGGATGATCGTGCCAGTGACCTGAGTGACCCGACCGACCACCTCCAGCACACGGGCATCGGCCACCCGCGCACGCATTCCCTCCACGATGTGATCAAACATTGCCGGCTTCTCGTGGGCGATCGCGGTCTTCGCCGTCGGCCGACGGGGCGATCTGTTCGAGCGCATGCTGCAGGACATCGAGCTGCCCCGCCAGGCTGGTCTCGATCGTTCCCACCGGCGTTTCGATGCGACAAGCCGCGCGCTCGTACCGGTCGTCCGCCACCACATCCACGTACTCCACGCTGGGGAACCGCGACAGCAGCGATTCCAGATTCCGGCGCACCAGCACGGCATCGTCCGTATGGACACGCAACAATATCTGCTTCTGCTGGCGCAGTAATGCCAATCCGCCGCGGACGACGGCGAGCACACGGTCGGTATCGTCGAAATCGGCCACGATCCTGCGCAGCGATGCGACCACCACAGCGACGATATCGGCTTCGACCTGCTTCAGATAAGCCGATGTCCGTTCGCGGATACGCAACATGGCGGCTGCCTGCTCAAGCTGCGCGGCCTGCTGGCCGTCGGCATAACCACGTTCCCGCTCGGCACGGTAGACATCACGCGCCTGTTCCACGATACGCCCGGCATCCGCGCGGGCCTGGGACAGGAGCTGCCGCGCATCCACGAAAGCCAGGTGTTCCGCACGCCTTACGACCTTGCCGACCGGAGCAACGCGGGCATCCCGACCGGAATCGCCGTCATCCGGGCGTGCATCCAGAAGAAACGTCATCACCGCCTCCCGAGCATCGAACCTGCATGCACGGCCGTCACCAGGGCCATCGCCGCATCGCTATCGACCGCCGCGGCGACGGCAGGATCCATCGTGGCGACCGCCGCACCTGAAGCATCGCGGTGGTGCGGATTACCGCGGTTCGCATCGCCCGGGGCCGAATCGCCGACATCCGGTTCGTCCCTAGCAAACGCGTCTGCCGAGACAAGCGGAAGCTTCAGGAACAGGCGGCGCCCAATCTCTGGAGGTGCGGGCCGGAAGGCGGCATACATCGCGGCATAACCGGCACGCGTCACATGACGCAGGGCTTGATCCGCGTCGCGGAACATTTCGCCCGGCAAGCCGGGATGCAGTGTCCGGCCATCCCTGATCCAGCGCAGCGCATCGTCACCCAGGCGTGCGCGCAAGGCACGCACCGTTTCGCCCGAAATGGCGTAGCGCAGGCGGGGGGTGCAGAGCACCACGCCTATCTGCCGCGCCAATGCGGCCAAGGCATCGGTACCCAGCACCGCAACCGCCAACCCGGCGGTCGTCAGATCAGTGATAGGGTTGTCCAGCAACGCTTCCCGTTCGAGTATCCGCCGGGACCAGTAACGGTGCCACACCGGCGCGGACGCCGGACGGGCAGCAAGCGCGGCAACATAGGCCGCAAACTCCGTATCCCCGGCTCGCGACGGATGTAGTGTCCTACTGGGCAGAAAGTTGAAGACAACCATCGCCCGTTCGCACAGCGACAAATCAGACATGGATCAGCCCTGCTCCAAGCTGTCCAGATTCGGGACCCTGACCGGCATATCGCCAAGCGTCGCGCCGACCCGCCGGCTATGCCACGCCCAGATGCCGATCGCGATCAGCGCACAGGCCAGCGCGGCGCCGCCCACTATCCACCAGCTCGAAGGAGTGGAGGCTGCTCCCGCACCATCGCGCATCGTGCCCGCAGCCGGCTGGCTCGTCGAGCGCGCACCCGCACCGGCGGGCCGCTGGGCCACCACCAGAACGACCGAAACCCGGTCTTCGCCGAGTTCCGGGATAGCATGCGCGACCAAGGTCCTGATCTGGGGTTTCAGCACATCGAGGTTGAAACCAGCCTGGTGTTTGATGAATATGGCGGCGCTCGCGGGTGTCTTGGCGATCCGGGCCGCATCCTGGTCGGGTAGTACCACGTGGACCCTGGCGACCAGCACGCCATCCATCTTCGACAACGTACTTTCGAGCTCCTGGGACAAGGCATAGATATAGCGCGCCCGCTCTTCCAATGGCGATGAGATCATGCCTTCCTTGTGGAAGATTTTTCCCATGCCTTCGAACCGCGCGCGTGGCAGGCCCTGCTGGCGCAGCACGTTCAACGCCCGGGCGACATCGGATTCCGCCACTGATATCGTGACGCCGCTTTTCCTGATCTGTTTTTCCGCCGGAATCGCGGCTTGCAGCAGCGTGCCCAGAATCTCGTTGGCCTCGCTGTCCGTGCTCGACGAGAACAGTTCGACCCGACTGGAGCATCCCGCGAGCATCACTATCCCGGCCAGGATGATCCACCCCCCCAGACGCCCCGGGCAGCGGCCCCGACGCGGCGCGATCCCACACGGTCCTTGAGCCAATATCGTCCAGGCGCGGGACCAGACCACCCTTACCAGGCAGAACACTTGCGACAAGGATTGCAAACTCAGCCCCGCGACATGACATCGGCCGTATGGGACACTTTTCCCAAAGCCTTGCTGACAACGTCGATCGCGACGGACACCCTGCTCGTCGTCCGCACCAGCTTCAAGGCATCCCGTATGACGCTGCCGTCCAGGACGGGGCGCTGTTCCAGGTCCGACGCCATTGATCGAGCCTGCTCCCAATCGTTCGATATCCCCGCCAGGCCGCCGCGCATACCCTGGACGATATGCGTCAAGGGAGAATCCCCACCCGCTTCGGACGTATCATCCGAGGCGCGCGCGCCCGCCGTATCGCCGTATTCGGACGACGGCGCATTCAGCGCCGCCAGGAACAACTCGACTTGCATAGGGTTGGCCGGGACGGACGGCTGTCCACTGGCCAGTGGGTCCGTAACCTGATCCCGTGATGCGACTTTCAATTTGAACTCCTGTGTGGAAAGTATCCGGCTCGCGCTTATTCGCGCATCGCGCTGGATAAGGTGGGCACGAGGTCCGGGGCGAGGTCGCCTTTCGCGATGGCGCGCGAGAGTTTTTTCTCCGCGGCGGTCCGATGCCCGGCATCCCGCAACATCAAGCTTGTGCAAATCGCGGCCAGCCCGTGCTCCGGATCCAGGCCCGGCGTCCGGTCCACCACGGCAAGGCCTGCCTCGGGACGGCCGGCGAGCATGTGCACCATGGCCAGCCCCAATCCGACGGAGGGGTTGTCCGGACGCAAAATACGCAGGCTGCGGAAGATGGTCTCCGCGGCCTGCGTCTGCCCCAGGAACGCGCCGATAAAAGCGATTTCGGCGAGTTTCTGGGCGACTTTCCCGTCCACGAGCATGTCTCGCGGCACGCCGACGCCCTTCTCCGCCGCCGAAGATCGGGAGTGGGACGAAGACGACACGTCACTGGAATCGCGTCGAACAGTATGCAATACCATCTGCCTGCCTGCTGCGTGGAAGAGAAAGTCGAAAACGGGCTAAGCCGAAAGCTAGGCCGTCATTTGCTCGCCCTGGATGGCCGCCCTATCGACGAGATCGTGCGTGTAGTTCTTTATCATGTCCGCGTCCGATTTCAGGTTCTGTCCGACACGGTCCATGGCGCGCCTCGTGCCATCGTCCGCGTCCTGCACGTTGTCGCGGCTTATCGCCAATAGCTGCTCCAGCTTGCGCCGGTCTGCCGCCGTCATGTCGACCGCGTATTGCGCGTTGGAAAGTTCGAACTCTTGCCAGCCGTTGCCCACACCCATCAGCCCATTGGTTGCGTTCAGCGCCGACTGTCCGACCTTCGCGCCGACTTCCAGCCTGGGCTGCCATGCGACGGCCGTATCCTTGAAGGTCGTTGCGGCGCCCCTCAACGACGCGGTGGTCGCGGTTTTGGCGGTTTGCATGACGTCCTTGAACAAGGCCGCCAACTCGTTGAACCGTCCCGATGAATCGCGCAGGACCTGGAGCAGCTTCGACACATAGGGCTCGATAGCATGCAGGAAACTCTTCAATGCGTCGGAAACGAACTTGGCGGCGTTCGACGCCGCGGATCCCGCCGCGTTGCCGGCACCCGATGCGGCCTTGGTCACCGCGTTTGCCGCCCCGCTACCCCATGTCATGGCGATATTGGCACCCACGATCACGATCATTCCGAAGATCTGCCCCCATTGCTCGGCCTTTTCGATTGTCGCCTTGCTTGCGCCGACGGCCTTCGCGATGGTGCCGAAAAGCCTGGAGATGGGCGTGGGATCCGAAAGGATCACACCCAGGATGGAACCTACCACATTGGCCAGGCCGTCGGCACCCTTTTCAGAGACGAGCGATCCCACGGTCTTGATGGCTTTGGACACGGATTCGATGACGTGGACGTCGCACTTTTGCAGCACATGATTAGCCAGGCCCAGCCCGGCCATTGCCAGCATGGGCCATGCGGCGCCGCCGGTGGCAATCATCGCCACCGCGGCGACCGCGACCCCGATGTAGGGCATGTAAGGACCGAGGTTTTCCGACACCCAGCTGGTCAGCCGGTTGTACCAGGTCCCTGCCTTCTCGTTGAGTTCATTCGACTTTTTTTCGGATTCCTGGATGCTGTTCAGCTTCGCATCCATGATTTTGTCGGCGTAGGCCTGCATCTGCTCATTGATGCGATTCGACTCGCCGTTGACCTGAGCGGCATTGGCCTCTTTGGTCAGCTTCTGCGCCTCGCCAACCAAATAGCCCAGGTTCAGGGGCGACGGAACGGCCACCGGCGGCGTCGACGGTTCGTCCGGGGACGCCAGCTGCGGCGCACCGTTCGCATCGAACAGCGTGTCCGCCCGTTGTTCGTCGGACGACTTGCTTTCCATATCAAAGGGTTTCGCGACGATTTGGCTCAGTGTGTCGACGAACAGATCGACAGCGTTGCGGGGCTGCAGGGCGCTTGAATCGCGGCCTGCCTCCGCCGGTGTGCCCGTAGGCCAGAAGAGCCCGGCGGCGTTCTGAAAACTTGTATCCATAGCGACCCTCGAATAAAACTGATAACTTCTTTACGCCAAAGTGCGGACGGCTGCGCGCAGGTACTCCAGGCGCATATCGTTCACTTTTTCCACGCGCTTGGCCGCGTCCGATACATCGCCGTTGCGCCGGCGCAGGATGTCCAGGGAAAGCTGGGCATCGCTATCGCGCAGTTGCCCTTCGAGATCCTGGTACTTCTTCTGGACGTCGTACTCCGTGCCATTCTTATCGCCGATTGCGGACGAGAGGCTACCCAGCCCCTGTTGCACGTACTGGCCGGACTGTCCTACCCTGTTCCACGAATCCAGCTTCTGGCCGCGGGGTGTATACGCCGACATATTGGTCATGCTGCCTTCAGCGCTGGCCTTGCTCATTTGGTTTGCGCTACCCGCGACGCTGCCCAGCGTGATGCCCCCGGCCAACATGGACAGCACACCGGATGCCGCCCTGCCGGCGCAGCGCCACCAGGCCGCGTCCTTTTCCTTATCGCAGCTTTCGTATACCGAAGCCTGCTTCTTTTGCAGAGAAGCTTCGCGCCGCATCATGGAATCTTTCATGTCGCGAGCGTTTTCCTTCACGGCCGCCTCTCCCAAGAGCTGTTCAGCCTCGGCCATCGCGCGCAACACGGCGGATGCCGACGTGACGGGCGGAGGCAGATCGGCGCCACCCTGATACGAGGTTTGCATTGCCATACCGGACATCGTCGATGCGGATATATTGGACATAACGAACACTCCTTAATATTGGAAATTTCGAATAGAAGCGCGGAAGTGCGCGAAAAAATACGAAATCGGTGAATCAGGCGGCAGGTCTCAGCCGGGCCAGGAGTTGATTGCAGCGCCGCCTCACCGGTTCATGCTCGGCCTTGCTGCACATCGCGCGTGCGAGGTCGAATGACGCCAGCGCGCGGGCATGCTTGCCCATCGCGCGGAAACAATCGCCCGCATGCATGACTACGGCGGGATCGTCCGCATCCATGAGTGCCGCCACGGAATACATTCGCATGGCCTGTTCATGGTCTCCGAGCATCTGGGTGGCGGCCGCCAACCCCTTCATATACCGAGGCTCGTGATGGTCGTACGTCACCAGTTGCGCGAAGAGATGCTGCGCCACGTCGTATCGGCCTTCGGCATACACCTTATAGGCCACGGCGTACAAGGTGTGCCTATCCTCCGCCGGAATCCCGACGGAATCACCCAGAGGGCGCCCGTCCTTGAGGATCTTGCGCACCTGGGCCAGGATATCGGCCCCCTGAACCCGGCCGCGATAAGCCGCTGCCATCAGACAGAACCCGGAATCCGCGCGTAGCCCATGCCGATCGATTGATTGGCCTTGATCAAGCCCTGGACACTGGTCTGGTGCTGGCTGATGTTGCCGACCAGCATGCCCTGCTGCGAGTTCGCCATGGTCTGGAACCCGGAGATTTCATCGCGGAGTCCGTCCAGCCGGGTCCTAAGGGTTTCCAACTCGCCCTTGGTGGAATTCTCCGATCCCGGAACCATACCGATGTCCTTCAACATGCGGTTCATTTCCGACAGTTTTTCCTTGTCATAGGCCGGCCCCCCTTTGTAGCTGGTATCTTCGCTTTCCTTGGCTCGCTTGGCGAGAATGTCTTCCAGTTGCTTGAGCGAAGGGTTGTTGTTCTCCTTGCCGCTGGGAATCGGGAAGAGCTCGAGGAAGTCTCCCACAGCCGCCCGCACCTCGTTGTTCTGGCGGGTTTTCCTGATAAGCCGCGCTGACTCCCTGTTGTTCTGAACCAGTGTGTCTCCATGCGACTGCGAGACTTCATTGCTTGTCGCGATTGCGTGGCTTATGGCCTGCTGCCAGGTGTGGATGGGTATGTCGGCATAGGCGTTCCGCAAGGCTGGGCCACCTCCGGTATCGCCATAGCTACCGTAGGCGCCATGCCTGGGCGCACCGATTGATATGTACATTCTGAACTCCTTGTTTGCCGCAAAGAGCCCGCAAGGCGGACTCGCGGCGTAGGTGCCTCCCCGCCAAGGTCCGGTTCCGCCCAGCGGCGTCACGCATTCAACACTTCATCCGATATTTCGATGACGACGGAACGGAACGCCACCCGGCCGTTACTACCGTGACCTTACACACAGCCAATTCATGCCCAGAGCTGGCAGTGTCATGCCCGCCGGTTGCGAGAGTCCCATTGCGGATGCGCGCATCAAGCAGTGTTACCGCCGCCGGCCCGAATCCAGGATGTACCCAGAATGATCTCGTCCACCTCCCTGCTCTCTGCGCCCTCCATGGTCGATGGCGCGCATCCAGCGAGGGACACCGATGTGCCCGCGCGCCGCCATGGCCTGGACAACTTCAAGGGCTGGGTCGCCACGTCCACGCGGCCTACGATCGCGCCGCCCGCGCCGGTGGAGTCCGCGCTGGCCAGGTTCCTGGATCAGTCCAACGTGGAAATGGCGATGCTCCATGCCTTGCAGCCGCCGATCGGTGTCTCCAATCTCCGGGATCCGATGACGTTCGACCAGGCCTTGCAGAAGACCCGCCGCGTCCTGCGGGAAACCGCGGCCCAGGGGGGGCAATCGTCGGCCATCCTGCAGGCCGCGCTTCAGGTGCTGGACCGCAACGTGGTCCTGCGCACCCAATCCCGCGTTATCCGCAACGCGCTGTACCAGGGATGAGCCGGACCGCCTCGGGCACCCTGCCAGCGGAGTCCATCGAGCTGTTGCAAGTGCTGGGATTTCTCCACCTACAGAACGGCAACCCGCGCGACGCCATGGCGCTGCTGGAAGCCTGCCATCACGCAGGCGGCTGCCAAGGACAGACACTTGTCCTGCTCGCCCTCGCGCAGTTGCGCGCGGACCAACCCGCCATGGCCCTTGCCACACTGGACCAGGCGGGCCCGGGCGCGGTCGCCCACCCTTCTTGCCGCATCGTGCGCGCGCAAGCGCTCGTCGCCAGCGGGCGCCGCGACGAAGCGCGGCAAGTCATGAAGGCCTACGCCGCCAACCGTCCCCGCACTGCCCCGTAACCCGGGGTGCTTGTCAGCACCAGCCTTCCTCATGTACGCAATCCGACGCATCATCGCCATAGCGACCAGCCGCAACGACATCCTGCTGGCGGCCACCGTCATGGCCATCGTGTTCATGATGATTCTGCCCATGCCGACGGCAGTCATGGATGCCCTGATCGCAGCCAACATCACGCTGTCCTGTGTGCTGCTGATGGTGGCGATCTACCTGCCCTCGGCGCTGGCATTCTCTTCGTTTCCCGCCGTCCTGCTGGTCTCGACGCTGTTCCGCCTGGGCATATCCATCTCCACGACGCGGCTGATCCTGCTGGACGGCGATGCCGGCCACATCATCGACACCTTCGGAAACTTCGTGGTGGGAGGGAATCTGGTGGTCGGCCTGGTGGTGTTCCTGATCCTCACCATCGTCCAGTTCATCGTCATCACGAAGGGTTCCGAACGCGTGGCGGAGGTCGCCGCACGCTTTTCGCTGGACGGCATGCCTGGCAAGCAAATGTCGATCGACGCCGACTTGCGCGCGGGCGCGATCCAGATGGACGAGGCGCGCCGCCGCCGCAGCGTGGTCGAAAAGGAAAGCCAGCTTTATGGCGCGATGGATGGGGCAATGAAGTTCGTCAAGGGAGACGCCATCGCCGGGCTGATCATCGTCGCCGTCAACCTGCTTGGGGGGCTGCTCATCGGGTCCGTTCAACGAGGCATGAGCGCCGCCGACGCCGCGCTTACCTACTCGATCCTTAGTGTCGGCGATGGACTCATCTCGCAGATCCCGGCCCTGTTGACCGCAATCTGCGCGGGCATCATCGTTACCCGTGTGCCGACCGGCGACAAACCCTCGAACGTGGGCGCCGACATTGGCGCCCAGGTCATGGCTCACCCCCGGGCACTGATCGTCGCCGCGGTGATCGCGCTGGGCATCGGCCTCATTCCCGGCATGCCTATCGTGGTCTTCCTGGTACTGGCGTCGGTCATCGGGCTAACAGGCTACGTCCTGCTGAATGCGCCCCGCCCGGCGCGCGGCGGCGCAGCGGCCGGCTCCAGCGGCAAGGCGGCCGACGGCGCTTTCGGCGGCCAGGGCGATGAGCCGACGGAGGCAAGCGAGGCGCCCAAGTTCGCGCCAGCCGAACCCGTGACGCTGGAAATTTCCGAAACCTTGGCGTCCGAGCTCGACGAGGCCGCGTTGACAGGCGAGTTCCCCGCGGTCCGCTACGCCGTTTACCAGGAACTGGGCGTACCGCTGCCGGAGCTCCGCCTGCGCCGGGGAAAGCAGCTTGGCGATCGCTCTTACCAGGTACTGCTGTTCGAAGTTCCGTTCGTGCGCGGGACATTGAAGAGCGGCACGGTTCTCGTGCGCGAAGGTTCGCGCAACCTGGACGCGATGGGCATCCCCTACGAGCGCGATACGGGCGGACTGGCCAACGAATCCGCCTTCTGGGTATCCCGCGACCACGTGCCCGTGCTCGAAGGCGCTGGCGTGCCTTATCTGTTGCCGCACCAGGTACCGAACTGGCATTTGTCCATCGTGCTTCGCAAGCAGGTGTCGCAGTTCATCGGCATCCAGGAAACGCGGCAACTACTGACCGCCATGGAAGAGAACTTCGGCGAACTGGTGAAGGAAGCGCACCGCGTCATGCCGATACAGAAGATCGCGGAAATCCTTCAACGCCTGGTTTCCGAGGAGATCTCCATACGGGATATGCGCGCTGTCCTCGAGGCGCTGGTCGAATGGGCCCAGAAAGAAAAGGACATTGTCCTGCTGACCGAATACGTCAGAATGGCATTGAAGCGATACATCAGCCACAAATACTCGAACGGCCAAAGCTTCCTGCCGTCGTATCTGCTGGCACCGGATGTGGAGGACGTGGTACGCGACGCGATCCGGCAGACCGCCGGAGGCAGCTATCTCGCCATGGACCCCGAAAAATCCCAGGCATTGCTGGAAAGCATCCGACGCACCGTGGGAACCCTGGAAACGACGGTAGCCAGACCGGTGATTCTGACCTCGATGGACATTCGTCGCTACGTCCGCAAGCTCATCGAACAGGACCTGTACCAACTCCCCGTCCTGTCCTACCAGGAGCTGGTCCCGGAAATCAATGTACAGCCGCTCGCCCGGGTGGATCTATGAGTCATGATGCATACCGGCTCTTTGACAGCGGAGCGCAGCCATGACGCAAGACCTGGAACTTCGGGTTCTGTCCGGCATCCACGACGGTGCGCGGTGCGCGGTGCAGGATGGCGCCCTGATCGGTTCGCAGGGACATTGCCACGTGGTGCTATGCGACGAGGGAATCGCCGCGGAGGCCGGGCGTCTGCGTATCGGCCTGGCGAGCTGGGGCATACATGGACACGACGGTCCGGCCGGCAATGCACGGGAAGTCCGATTTGGCACGCCGCTCCCGCTCGGACCGGTGCTATTGACGGTCGCGCCGGCCGCCGATCCATGGCCTGACGCCGGCCAGGTCGCCGCGGCGCGCGCTGCCGCAAACGGCTCACCGGACGAACACGCGCGCGCCGCCAGGGCAAAGGACGTCGCCACCGCGGTGCCTGCGACCGCCGCAACGGCGCCGGATGGGTGGCTTGCGGATGATCAGGATGTGGCCGGCCGGCCGGCGATATCCGGCCAACATGCCGCGCGCGCGCGGACGTCGCGACGACGCAAGGGACTGGGATTGCGCTGGGCGGTAGGCGGGCTGCTGATCGTACTGGTTTTCGGCAGCGTGGCCTCCTTCCCCCCGGCCAAGGCGCCGCCGACGCTGAACACGCGATCCGGGCAGACCCGCGATCCGGACATGCTGTTGCGGGCTCAGAGCCTGCTGGCGGAGCGCGGATACGCGCCACGCGTCCGCGCCATGGCGGGCAAAGATCAAGAGGTCGTCGTAACGGGATGGGTGCGCGACGAGCGGGAGCACGACCGTCTGGCAACGGCGCTAAGCACCATATGGCCGCTCCCCGCCATGCGGGTAGGCAAAGAGACCGAGGTCGAGGCCAGCATGGGCGACAACATGCGCGACCTCGATGTCCTGCTCGTGCTCGTCCGTACCGACTCGGACGGACTGGCGATACACGGCACCGCTGGATCCGACGTCGCCCGCCAGCAGGCATACCAGCGATGGCACGAGAACGTCGCGACAGAACCGTGGCCACCGATGAAACTGACTCTCGCTACCGAAGTCGCCGACGCCCTGAATCAAGCCGCCGCGGCAGCCGGTCTGCCGGTGCCCTCTTCCGTCTGGAAGAACAAGGCCGTGCGGGTAGACCCGCGAGGATGGGGCCCATCACAGCGCGAGAAGCTGAAGGAAATCGTCGATACGCTGAATCACCGCCATGCCAACGCATTGCGGATCGACGGCGACGATAGCACCCTGGTGGAGTCCATTCCGTTCCGCGTGCAGACGGTCGTCGGTGGACAACAGCCGTGGGTGGTCCTCGATGACGGAACCCGCATCGCGGTCGGTGGAACGCACGGCGTTTACCGACTGACCTCCATCGAGGACGGCAGCGTGGTATTCGACGGCCCCACCACCACGGTCATCCGCAGATAACAACGGGTCTCATGACCCTCGCACGAGAAAACCCAATGGTCCAAGCACCCAGCCAGGCGGACATCGCCGAAGTCCTCGAAATGTTCGGCTATCCCATCGGCGACGATGCACGCGAATCGATGCTGTACGAGATGCGCGACATCGAAAGCGCGGCGCGGCGCCTCATGCGTACGCCGCTGCGCCGACAGGAGCACGCGCGCGCCGCCGCACTGGCGGAGGCATCGAAAGCCGCGCAGACCGTCCTGGCCGCACTGTCGCAGCGTCGGTAAGCATCGCGATGTCCGGCATTTTGGCCAGGCACGATAGATCCAACTTCCCATACGGAGCAAGCCCATGATGATCAGCAACACCTCTACCGCGACCAGCGCCGACCCCATGGATCGGGAAACGAGCAGCCTCGATGCCTCGTTTCGCGACAACATGAACTCACCGGCGCTGGACATCGCGATGGCGCAAGAATTCGCGATGCTGAGCAGCAACGTAAGTTACAAGGCGGCCTGCGTGGCGGGAATGATCAAGCTCACTGTCAGTTGCTGCAAGGACATCATCCGCATCGTGGGCACCTGAAGCGAGTCACATGGCGTGACGCCTTTATGGGCGTCACGATAAAAAGCTCGTGATTTGCATCGATAGAAATACAAACTCCATGCGCATGATCACGATGCAACGCATTTCATTCGAAATGATGAGAAGCCTTGCAACAAAAGGTGGAAATGATCGTTCCCGTATGTTAATAATTGCTATACCTCCGCAGTTCAACGTAGCAAGGTCTAGCGATTACGCGGAGGGCGTTCGGAGGGAACCGCGTCATGACCAGCTCTCATGCATTCAAACAAGGCGCTCGTCTACTACTCGTCGACGATAGCCCCGCGGATCTCAGGCTGCTGGTGCAGCTACTGAACCATGAGAACTTCAAACTCCTGGTCGCGTTAGACGGCCGACAGGCATACGAGCGCGCCACGACACAGCCTGCCCCGGACGTTATCCTGATGGACGTGTCCATGCCGCGAGTGGATGGATACGCCACCTGCCGGCTCCTGAAAGGAGATCCGCGCACCGCGCATATCCCGGTGATCTTCGTCACTGCATCCTCGGGATTGGACGAGAGGCTCAAAGGTTTCGACGCCGGTGCGGCGGACTATGTGCTCAAGCCATACAACCCGGAAGAAGTACTGGCGCGGGTGCGTGTGCAATTGCAGATCGCTCAACGCGCCGCGAGGCCTTGTGCCGAGGTAACCGCGGCACGCGATCTGTCGATACAGCCCAACACCGAAGCCGGTATCGCGCAGCCGCGATTCGTCGCCATATCCAACGAGCAGGCCATCGTCAACACCACTACGCAGTATCTGGTGGACCACCTTTCGGATGCGCCCTCGCAGAAGGATCTGGCACGCCTGATCGGCGTGAACGAAAAGCGATTGACGAATGCGTTCCGCAGCCTGCTGGGCAAGACGATCCATGATTATCTGCGCGACCAACGCATGGAAAAAGCTCGGGCCCTGCTGCAGGACGGGTCCCTGACCGTTGCGGAGATCGCCGATCAGCTGGGCTTTTCCAGCCCTGCCAATTTCGCGTCGGCGTTTCGACGCCAATTGGGCTGCAGCCCGGTTGCATTCCGCCGACACCTGTCGGGTCCCGCCACACTGATAAAACGCGGCAATGAAATGCCAAAAGCGACGAACGGTATTTTTCAAAAAATATGAGCGCGATTTTAAAGGCACGTCCCGCAAGCTTTCCCTAGGATGGAGATTGCGCTTCCTACCGCAGCCGCTGACGAAGCGGGAAATATGCGAAGCCGCATCGACATACAAGGAGAGGACGTGAGGTATCCCACCATATCCGAGCCCCGCATCGCGCCTGGTCTGGATTCCGCTTCACTGGCTGGTTCTTCGGGCGCCATTCAGAGCAGCGCCCTTCCCGCTACCCACCGCCGGCCGTGCCACGTGTTGATTGTGTCGGACGACGCAATCGCTCTGCGTGCCACTACCGACTTCCTCCGGAACCAGCTGTTTCGCGTAACGCTTGCGTCCGGATGGCAGGGCTATTATCACGCCCAGGCGTGGCGGCCCGACATCATCCTGGTGGATGGTGCCATGCACGACATGGACCCTTTCATGATGGGCCGATTGCTGATGCAGACGCCGGATACGCAATCCATCCCTCTTATCTTTCTGCTCGACCAGGAACGCCAGACAGCCAGCCACGAGGCATTTTCGCTGGGCGCTATTGACTGCCTCGCCAAGCCGTTGTATCCGGAAGAACTGCTTGCCCGCATATCGGTGCACCTGCGCAGGATGCCGGGCCGCGACACGACGTCGACGCAGCGGTCGCATACACCGGCGGCGGAGGAACTGCTGTTGCGCAATGCCCTGAATGCAATCTCCACCGACGTCGGCAGCATTCACACGGTACGCCAACTCGCCCGTCAAGTCGGCACCAACGAACGCAAGCTGTCGGCGCTGTTCAAATCCAAAATGGGGCAATCTGCGCACAAGGTGATCTTCGGCCAGAAGATGGAAACAGCGCGCCGCCTGCTTGCTCAGACAGGCATGCCTGTTCGTGAAGTCGCAAACCATGTGGGCTTCCGAAGCGTATGCAATTTTTCGGTTGCGTTTCACCGGGACCAAGGCATCACGCCTTCGGGATATCGCCGTCAGACACGCGCGGCGGCAAATATCGGGGCGACCGCCGGCAAGGATCTTGCACACATACAGGATGACGACGACTTCGAACAGGAGGACCAGACGGACGCTTGATCCAGCGCCCGAACTCGTGTGGCGGACCCTGGGGCCGGTGCGCTGGGTAGCGTCGCAGCGCGCCGCGCCTGGCTGACCGTAGAGACAAAAATCCATTTAACGAAGCTTCCACCGGTCAGGAGCGAAACTTATGGATACCACACGGGAGCGACCCGCTACCCGTAGTCGAACGCGCGCGCCGCAAAGGTGTGTCCCTTATCCGCTATTCCGTGTCGCACCGACAGGGGCCGAGCTTTATCAAAGCGCTTACCGTCAATGATTCGAGTCATACTTGCCGATGATCACCCCGTAGTACTGCTCGGCATGAAGAATGCCCTGGAAGCATCAAGCGACATACACGTCGTCGCAACGGCAGACTCTCCAGATAGCCTGTTTTCCTGCCTGTCCAAACACCCCTGCGATGTATTGGTGACTGATTTTTCAATGCCCGGCTCGCAACAACCCGACGGGTTGGCAATGTTGCTTCAACTCAAGGCGAAGTTCCCCGAGATAAGAATCGTAGTCCTGACGAAGATGGCGTCGCCCGCATTGACCTCGCCTATCCTGCAAGCCGGCGCATTGGCCCTGGTGGAGAAAAGCGCGGCTGTGCGTGAAATCGCAACGGCGGTGCAACGCGCGGCGAGCAGACGCACCTATGTGACGGAGAATGTGCAACGCGAGTTCGCGGCCCTGGGCGTACCGCGGACTCAAGTCGCCGAGCCCGTGCAGCTATCCCCGCGAGAAATGGAAGTCGTTCGGTTGTTCGCGCAAGGGTATAGCAACAACCAGATTGCGGAGATCCTGGGAGTCAGCGCCAAGACTACCAGTCGGCAGAAGATGGACGCCATGCGCAAGCTAGCAGCACGCAACGACGCGGAACTGTACGCCCATGCGCGCGATATGGGGCTGGTATAGCCCCCGGGGATATCACGCGCGCAGCCCGCTTCCCGGGGGCGCCACCCTGGCACTGATGCCGGCGGGTGGGGCTGTCAGGGTATGACATATCGTGGAAAGCTTTTCACGCCAGCTCAGCGATACGTCCACCATGCTTTCCACGATGCGGCGCAATTGCGTGACTGTCGCATCGGCCAGCTCCAGCCGGCGGGTTAGCAGAATTTCGCCGGTGCGATCGTCCAGCGACAAGGCGGCGCCTTCCGTTTCATGGCCGAAGGCATTGGCGGAGAGCATGTCGCGGTACAGGGCCAGCTGTTGTTCCGTTTCCGCGGGCTCCTGCCCCAAGACCGTATACGCGTGGAGCATGTCCTGGGGATCATCGTGTTCGAGCGTGACGGTAACGTCATTGTCGAATATCAGATCGATGGTTCCGGATTCACCCAAAGTGAGCGGGACGCCGCTTTCCTCCCCGAACAGCGCAATCAGCTTATGCGCGTCCATGTGAGTCTCCGTCGGGCGATACCATATTCATAAAAACCTCGGCATATCGTGGGACCGGTCAGTGTCAATGCCCGAGGTATGGTTCCGGAACGCCCTGACAGGAGATCAATCGGCTTCGAGAAAGGGCGCGGTGTATTCCGCGGCCAGTCGTGGCATCGCCACATCGATCGTATCTTCACGTTCGTAGACTGCACGCGCGGCGAGCAGATCGCGGATCAACACGGGCGGCTCCTCTTCGATATCCGCGGGACACTGGCGGACCATCTGCTCCGCGTAAAGCGGAATACCCCTGGCCTTTTCAACGATGCGGCGACGCACTTTGCTGGAAAGACGCTTGTCCTTGCCGCGGAAGGCGACCAATTGCACCATGGCATCGCGGCGCAGCGGCGGCATCGTGATGGTCTCGTCTATGGGCACGCTGATATTCATGCCGCGGCCACACAGGAGAACCATGACCGGGTCGCGCCTGCTCTGCTTCAGCAGCGCGGACAGAAGGGTCCGCGTCGTCGTATCCGCCCATTGGGTGTCGTCGACAAGGATAAGCAAGGCCTGGCTGGGAGCATCCCCATCAAGCAGCAGATTCGTAAGCGGCAGGATAAGCGCCTCGGAATCCGGCCCGCCGGAAGCCGTGCCGCTCGAGGCGCCGCGCTGCCCGATGAAATAGTCCACCAGCATACCGCTCGTGGCCTTGTCCAGGCCGATGCGATAGCCCAGGGATTCTATGGCGCGCGCATAGCCCAGTTCCGCATCATCTCCAGTACGCGGACCGACGCCATCCTGGACGGCAAGACGGGAGAGGAAATACTCGTGGAAAGGATGCAGTGCGATCTGCCTGTTCTCCTGGTCGCAGCGCAGGAAGGTGACCGCCCCGCCGCCGCGTCGCACGTATTCGGCGAATACCTGTGCGAGCAGGGACTTCCCGATGCCCTGTTCGCCGCGCAGGTACATCAGATGCGGCCGCTCGCCCTTGCGCAGGCTGTTCCAGCGGCGAACCAGGATATCGAATTCGGTTGTCCTGCCGAACATGCGATGTACGGTGATGGCCTGCGACTGCCCCTCGAGCACACCGACGCGCAGGCCGTAACGTTCGTCCGGGCGAACCACGAAACGATCGCTGAGGCGCGACTGGGCGGAATCGGTCAGCAGCGTCTCGCCGGATTCGGCCAGGTAGGCCAGGCGCAATGCTCTTTGTCCCACCAGCATCATGGGCAGCGTCCCGTTGTCCGCGGGAACCCGCGCCAATTCGGCATGGATGCCCATGCCCAGCGACACGTGCGGCGAGATCGCGCATTTACGGATATAGCATGCCAGGCGGGCCGCGGACTCGGTGGGGCGCTCGTTCAATGTGGGATACCCGAAGAGAATCGCCAGATTGCCGTCGGCCCCGAGGCAAACGCGCCGGCCCGCCGCCTGGGCCAGGCGAACCAGCCGTTGGCGGGCCGCCTGCACGCGGTCGATGATCTCCTCGCCAGGCATGCCGTCGCCATCGTGCCCGATCGCCACGGCCAGCACGGCAAGCGGGCGCGCATCGTCGTTGGTGGATGACGCCGTCTGTACCGCCCGCTCGTTCGATGCGGAGACATCGAGCAGCGAGCGCGTTTCCAGCGAAGGCGTCGTTCCATAGTATTCGCCCATGACGGCGACGCAATGCTCGTAAGCCTTCATCGCGGACTCGCGGCGACCGGTATCCCGCAGCATCCTGATCAGGTCGCGATGCGCGTGCTCGTCCCCCGGATGGACCTGCACCCACTGGCGCGCGCTGGCCAGGGCGTCCTGTATTTTTCCGGCCGCGCACAATTGGGCGATATACGCCTGCCGGCATTGGGAGACCTCTTGCGACAGTCGCGACTGCCAGCTCATGCGCCAGGCGGACAGCGCCGCGTTGACCGGCGTCACCATGTGTTCGAGCAGATCGCCCCTGTCGTGACCAAGACGCTCTTCAAGCGTAAGCCTCGCGTAGGGCCCGATGCCGCAGAGTGCCAGAACATCGACGGTCACCAGATTCTGGTCTATCGACAGCATGCTGGATGTCGAGATGATCGCTTTTTCCATCGGGCCCAGCACATGCCGGAGCACGCACAGAGCGTGGCGCAGATTGGCGCGGGCGCCGGAAGCGCAGTTCGGCCACAGGAGCTCCGCCAGTGCCGCCCGGGACTGCTTCTTGTCCAAGGAAAGCGCCAGCATTGCCAGCAGCAGTTTGGGTTTTCCATAGGCGATCGAGGGCGTTTTGTCCACGCCGTCGACGATCAGCTGGAATTCGCCGAGCAGGCAGATTCGAACGGGCCGATTCAGAATTTGAGACATAGGTGTCCAGGTCGGCCGAATGCGTCGATCGACCATACGCGTAAGGTTGGCGGCGCCAGCCGGGCGCCGAGGGCAGAGGGGTCAGGGTGATACCCACGGCAACGTCCGGGCGTTGTGGACACGCGGAATCGTGATCGTTGGCATGCGACAAACGGGCCAACGTGGTCACCGAGGTAACGGGCGGTCGCCTTGCGGAGACCTGGATCGTGGCACCCCACGCATGGAATCAGCGTGGATTGCCTGTCAGTCGCCCCGACACCTTAATGTGCCGAAGTCTAGGCAACATGCTATGCGGGAAAAATAGGAAATTTCTGAGCCGGGCATTTAGGGAAAGTTACCGTTCTACAAATGCCCAGCGCCAGGACCGCTGCCGTGTCGTAGCATGCCCGCCGGCGGCGCGCGGTGACGCCGCTACCGATTGCGCCATGCAAACCGGGCGGACAAGGAATGGGAACCGAGAGAAAGCAATGCGCAAAAGCAGTACGGGCGGCAATTGGCGGGGTGCGGTCGCGTCCACGCTGGGCAATGTGCTGGAGTGGTATGACTTCGTGGTGTTCGGCTTCCTGTCGATCATCATCGCGAAGCAGTTTTTCCCGAGCGACAGCGAGCACGCCGCACTGATGCTCGCCACCGCCACCTTTGGCGCGGGTTTCATCGTGCGCCCGCTGGGCGGCATACTGCTGGGCCGGTATGCCGACCGCAAGGGACGCAAGGCCGGACTTACCGTGGTCATCGCATTGATGACGGTGGCTGCGGCGATGATCGCCTTCACGCCGGGCTTTCAGCAGATCGGCCTGATCGCCCCTGCTATCGTGCTGTGTGCGCGCCTGTTGCAAGGAATATCGGCGGGCGGGGAATTCGGCACCGCCACGGCGATGCTGATGGAGTATGCGCCCCGGGGCAGGAGGAACTTCTACGGCAGCTGGCAGATGTTCGCGCAAGCGCTGGGCGCCTTGCTTGCCGTGGCCATGGGCAGCGCGCTTACGCATGCCTTCACACCGGAAGCCCTGAACGAATGGGCTTGGCGCATACCTTTTCTGTTCGGCCTGCTGATCGGGCCGGTAGGCTTCTATATCCGCCGCAATATACCGGAGACCGAAGCATTTCGAACGCTGGACAAACGCGTCAAGGTGCCCTTGGGCGCGGTGTTTTCGCAGTATCCCAGAGCCTTGTTCATCGCGATGGGACTGAGCGCGGCGCTCAATGTCATGGGCTATGTGATCATCATCTACCTGCCCATTTACGCGGTGCAGAACCTGCATATGCCCGTGGCTTTGCCGTTCAACGTCCTGCTTGCGAGCATCCTACTGCGCGTGCTGACCATTCCGCTATTCGGCCTGATGGCCGACCGCATCGGCGGGCGCCGGATGATTATCGGCGCGCTCGGCCTGTTCCTTATCGTGCTGTACCCGGCGTATTACTGGATTATCCAGTCACCGTCGATGGGCTCCATCATGACGGTGGAGCTGGTTTTCGCCCTGCTTATCGGCGCTTCGACCAGCCCCATGCCAACCATGAGCGCCATTCTCTTTCCCACCGAGATACGTTCGACCGGGCTGGCGATCTCTTACAACATCGCGGCGTCGGTTTTCGGCGGATTCTCCCCCATGGTGCTCACCTGGTTGCTGCACGCAACGGGTAACCCGCTGATGCCGGCCCATTATTGCGCGGTCTTCTTCGCCCTGGGCCTGCTGGGCGCGATCATGATCCCCGAAAAGAGTCCTCGCGGCATCGCTTATCAGGAGGCAACACATGCCGGTCATTGATGTACACACCCATGCCTTTACCCATGAATGGCTGCGGCTCATCAAGCGGAAGGGGGATCTATAACATCCAGACGCGTCCGGACGGACAGCACGAGATCTTCCGCGGCAACACGCCCGTCGTGATTGGCCGCACCAGGTACACGATACGAAAGGCGCGTTCATCAACACGGCGACGCTGCCGCAGGCGCAATACGACGCAGTGCGTGGCGACAACGCGATGAAGGTGTTCAAGCTATAACTGCCCGGGAGGCGGCACGCCGTAATACCTTAGAATTTTAACAGCGCGCATACGCGGCAAATGTCGGCCGTCACGAAGCCAGACCGGTGACGACCGCTATCGCCGCACGACGAGTCGATGCACGCGCCGGCCCGACGATGCATTCACGGCTTCGGCATCGAGCAAGATTTTCGTACCGCCCAAGGCATCCCGCACCCGGGCAGCATCGAACGCCGCGTATAGTCGCCCGCCAGCATCACGGGTAGAGGCCGATTCCGCGACGCGCCAGCTCAGGTACAGCGTGCCCTCTGGCCTGAGAATGTCGAGCAGGCGGACGCAAGCGTGCGTGATCTCGTCAGGGGGCAAATGCATGAGGACAGTTTCGCAGAGCACGTTGTTATAGGATGCTTGCGGAATAGGTTCCAGCTCGGGAAGGGCGGCGAGCTTGAAATCCAGCGACGGAAATTCGGCCGTGGCCTGGACGAGCAATCCTTCCGCGGCGTCGTAGCCGGTGGCGGGAAAGCCATTTTCGTTAAGCCACGCGACGTCGCGGCCCGCGCCGCAACCGATGTCGGCGGTTTTGCCTCCTCGCGTGAAGTAGCGCTGCAAGAGTGCGTACATATCCACCGGCGGAGGCTGGTCGCGCCACTCCGCCGCGAAGCGATCGGCTTTTGTCGAGTAAGTTTGGATGGTCTGTTCGTCCATGGCGGATGTCCTCGATTCATCGCGACAATTGCCGTCGCGCGCCTTGCTTCCAAGCTATCCGGCGCGCGCGGGCACCATCGCAAGTGTCGTCCCATTGCGCGCGGGCCGGAAGGCTAGTGGGGATTCCGGTATGCGTTGTAATAGGCAGGCACCGCAGCAGGCACAAAAGCGAACGCCACCGCGAGGGTGGCGTTAAGCACTTGATTCTAAGGGCATTATTGGTGGGTCGTGCGCGACTCGAACGCGCGACCAACGGATTAAAAGTCACGACATCTACAAATATGTGAAAGCGAAATCGCCGCAATATCAGCGACTTGCAGGTTTAACCACATTCCAAACCTGCGGCGATTTTGCTCATTTTTCACCTCGTTTCATCGTCTTTGGTCAAGATTTGGTCTACCTGGTCCGGCTATCCGCATGTCATGCATGATGGTAGCCGCGCGCTGGTACTTACACTGTTTCCAACGCGACCAGCCAAATAGCATGACCCCAGCGTAAAACAGCCAGACGCGTCACTCCCCCACCCACATCACCGTAACGCCTCGCGCAACGCCGACTCTCACGACGCTGTAGAAGTGGCATCAGTCTGCACTTCGCGCCATTAAATGGGCCGAGGACGAACTTCGCTGCGAGCCGTTGCCCATCCAAGCCGAGAATCTATGCATATGCGCAAAGCCCCGAATTCGGCGGTGCGCTGCACCAGCGCGCCTCTCGTATTCCCCTCCACAGCCCGAGCCGCTCGCCAAGCCGCTCGAGGCTTTTTCCAGGCCGACACGGATCTCAGTGCGATGGAATTCCGAGACCTCAAGTTCCGTGAACACTGCCAAGAAAAGGCAAATGACAGCGGTGTCGAACGACACGCCCGGCTGCAGACATTCCGGCGAGCCTTCGCGGAAGCCTTGGGAGAGATCCTCGTCGAAGAGGGCAGGCTTCATGCAGCTCCTTGAGCGGCCCATTAGCTTTCGGCTGTCAGACGCCGCAAGGAAGCGCTACGAGGCCGCAGCTGCAGAACGTGGCATGACACTGTCCGGTTACCTTCGCGCCCGCCTGGAAATCGACGACCACGTCGAAGATCACGTCTCGCAACTGCGCTTGGCGCTTTTGGATCGAGACGAATCTGAATCAGGAGGCGCAGCACCGACACCGCTGCTGCTGGAACTCCTGCTACTTGCCCGCAAGCAAGCCTCCCCGGCCGAACTGCGCGCCGTCCATCAGGAACTTGATCGCCTCGGCCACGCGCCCTGGACGCCTGAACGGCCCCCTCCCGCCACGGATTGACCGGCCACAGGCCGTCCGCATTTACCCGGAGATTTCATGAAAGTCCTTTCCCTGGCTGCCGGCCTGTCGGCGGCCTGCCTGCTTTCGGCCTGCGGATTTGTACCGCCCAAGCCCCCCATGCCCGCCGACACTCCGCGCGTCGCGGTCAATCATGGGGATCCGCGCCAGTACGATGGCAACGAAGCAACGCCGCCGGCGCCGACTCCCCCACAGCACGTTGCCATCGCAAACGGCGAGTCACCATCGGAGCCTCAACCGCCCGCGCCGAAATCAGCGATTCCCGCCTCAGCACCGGTGAACAAGCCGGACGAGCCTAGGGCCAAAGGGCAACCTGCCCAGTCGGCAAATCCTCTGGCCATCCCGATCCCCATCGCGCCGGCAAAGACAGAGGCGGCGCCTGCGTCGAAGCCGCAACAGGAGGTGAAGACCGCCGATGCAAGCCCGCCGGCAGCCGTCCACAGCGCGACACCACCGTTGGCTGCGGCCACGTCCGCCAAACCGGCCGTGATCGCAACCACGCCTACCGGTAAAACCGGGAAGCAAAAACCCGAGGCCCCGGCCGCTTCCGTGCCAATGGCAGCCGCACCGACACCCAAAACAGGTGCCGACATCGTCGCGGCAGAGCCCATCAAGATCACGGCCGCTGCGATTGTCGTCAAACGGATCTGGCACCTGGGCCCTCAGGACAAAACGGTCCGGCAGGCCCTGGGGCGCTGGGCCAAGGACGCCAACTGGACCTTCGGCCCCGATCAGTGGGAAGTCGCTTTCGATCTACCGATCGAGGCGTCGGCGGATTTTCCTGCCGCCTCCTTTGAGGAAGCCACCCAGGCGCTGACGAACTCCATCGCGCTTACCGATTCCCCAGTGCGGCCGTGCTTCTACGCCAACAAGGTGCTTCGGATCATCCCGTTTAACCAGACCTGCGACCGCACCACGGCACCGAGGGCCCGCCCATAGGGCGCGGCCGACATAGGACACTTCATGACAGCCCTACGAATTGTCGCCGGCATCCTCGCGCTCACCGCGCTGGCAGGATGCTCGGCGCTGCGCTCCACCGACGCCATCACCGCCTTCGCCGACACCCAAGGCGGCGAGGGTCGCCACTCCGTCAAGGACTTCAAGGACCAGGCGCAGGACACGGACCGCGCCAAGGGCCAGGTGGTCGGACTGCCCTGGATCGCGGGGCGTCCCCAGCCCCTGGCCCGTGACGTCACGCTGCCGCCCGCGCTGCGCGCGCATGTCAATACGACACTCCTTTTCGAGGGCGGCGCGGTTGGTCTCACCACGCTGGCGGAACGGATCCAGGCCGCGACCGGCATCCTCACCCAGGTCGCGCCGGACGCATTGCTGCCGCGTGACGACTTCCTGCCACGCCTGGGCGGTCAGCAGCCGCTGAATTCCGCCGTCTCGGCCGAGCCCACGCCGGCCGACGTGCTGGTGCCCGCTCTCGTGCCAACGCCTGCAAGCAGCCGCGTTTCCGGGCCGACGCTACCGGCCGGCGCCGCGCGGGTCAAGATGGAACCGCTGCCGCCCGGCCAGGCCCCGCTCGCCTCGATCCTGGACGCGATCGCCTTGCGGCTGGGCATCTACTGGCGCTACGACGACAAGGTCGGCGCGATCCGCTTCTACCGTACCCAGACCCGCACGTTCTACGTCCGCGCCCTGGGCCTCACCTCTGAGTCCAGTCTGGAGCTGGGGCTGACGGGCTCGGGGTCGTCCAATAGCTCGAGCGGCCAGTTCGCCACCCAAAGCCGTTCCAAATTCTCCGCCGACGGCAAGGAAAAGCCCATCGATGGCGTCCTCGCCAAGATCAGCCAGTTCCTGACCCGTTC